>NZ_FMDK01000634.1 GCF_900091995.1 Streptomyces sp. MnatMP-M17 | reverse complement strand
TGTGGCGGCGCTGGTGGCCTCTCCGGTGGTTGCCTCGGTGGCCACGGACGGCGCGCGGCCGGGCGGTGCGAACGGCGGCAGCACGGCGGAGACGGCCGGGGCCATGTCCTTGGCCGAACGGCTGGCGGAACTGTCGGAGGCCCAGCAGGAGCAGTATCTGCTGGAGACCGTCATCACGACGGTCGCGGCTGTCCTGGGCCATGCGAGTCCGGCCGGTGTCGCACCTGACCGGCCCTTCCAGGAGCTGGGCTTCGACTCACTGACCGGCGTCGAACTGCGCAACCGGCTGGGCGCCGCGACCGGTGTCCGGCTGCCCGCCACCCTGGTCTTCGACCACCCGACACCGGCCGCACTCGCCGCGTATCTACGGGCCGAGGCCGCTCCCGAGGCCATGGATCCAGCACGCTCCGTCCACGACGAACTGGACCGTATCGAGGCGTCGTTGGCGGAGCTCCCGCAGGACGACGACGCCCGCTCCGGTATCTCCGTACGCCTTCAGACCTTGCTGGCCAAGGTGAGCGCGCCCGTGGACACGGCCGACACCGCACCTCGGCCCGATCTGATCGCCGACGCCTCGACGGACGAGATCTTCGCCTTCATCGACACCCAGCTCGGCCGCGCGACGGGCTGACCGTCCGGCGCCACATCACGCCACGTTCCCTGCCACGCCATGCCACGACCACGACCACGCCCCGTCACGTACCGCGTTCCTGGCATCTTGCCGTACCGAGGAGAGACTGATTCCGCATGTCCGCAGACATGTCCAATGAGCAGAAGCAGGCCGAGGCCAAGGAGCAGAAGCTGGTCGACTACCTCAAGTGGGTGACGACCGATCTGCGAAAGGCGCGCGAGCGGATCACCGAGCTGGAGACGGCCGGCGAGGAGCCCGTCGCGATCGTGGGAATGGCATGCCGGTTCCCGGGCGGTGTGACCTCGCCCGACGATCTGTGGCGGCTGGTCGCGGACGGCACGGACGCGATCAGTGAGTTCCCGGCCGACCGTGGCTGGGACCTGGAGGCGCTCTACAGCCCGGACCCGGAGGAGCCCGGCACCTCGTACACCAGGGAGGGCGGATTCCTCGACGGCGCCGCGCTGTTCGACGCGGGCTTCTTCGGTATCTCGCCGCGTGAGGCACTGGCGATGGATCCGCAGCAGCGGGTCCTGCTGGAGACGGCGTGGGAGGCGTTCGAGAACGCCGGGATCGATCCGGCCACGCTCAAGGGATCGAGGACCGGTGTCTTCGCGGGTGTGGTGGAGCAGAGCTATCTGGGACTCGAAGGGCCCGAGGAGTTCGAGGGCTATCTGATGACCGGCAAGCTCAGCAGCGTCGCCTCCGGCCGGATCTCCTACACCTTCGGTCTGGAGGGCCCGGCGCTCTCGGTCGACACGGCGTGCTCGTCGTCGCTGGTCGCCCTGCATCTGGCGGTGCAGTCGGTGCGCAAGGGCGAGTCGACGCTCGCGCTGGCCGGCGGCGCCACCGTCACCGCCACGCCCGGCGGATTCGTGGACTTCTCACGCCAGAAAGGGCTGGCGCCCGACGGCCGTATCAAGTCGTTCTCCTCGTCTGCCGACGGTACTTCGTGGTCGGAGGGCGTCGGCCTGCTCGTCGTCGAGAAGCTCGCCGACGCCCGCAGGAACGGCCACCGGGTACTGGCGGTGGTACGAGGCAGCGCGGTGAACCAGGACGGTGCGAGCAACGGTCTGACGGCACCGAACGGTCCCTCGCAGGAGCGGGTGATCCGGCAGGCGCTCGCGAGCGCCGGTCTGACGGCGGCCGATGTGGACGCGGTGGAGGCCCATGGCACCGGGACGCGGCTCGGTGATCCGATCGAGGCTCAGGCCCTGCTCGCCACCTACGGTCAGAAGCGCGAACAGCCGCTGCTGCTGGGCTCGTTGAAGTCCAACATCGGTCACACCGTCGCCGCTGCCGGCGTCGGTGGTGTGATCAAGATGGTGCAGGCGATGCGCCATGGCGTACTGCCCAGAACGCTGCATGTCGAGGAACCGACACCCATGGTCGACTGGTCGGCGGGCGCTGTGGAACTCCTCACCAGGGCCCGCGACTGGCCCGTCCGTCCGGAGGGCCCACGGCGCGCGGCTGTCTCCGCGTTCGGCGTGAGCGGAACCAACGCGCATGTCATCCTCGAAGAGCCTGAGCCTGAGCCCGTCCTCGAAGCCGCCTCCGTTGTCGGTGAGGCGGGCGAGGAACGGCAGCGCACCGTACAGCCGCTGCCCGTGGTGCCCTGGACGGTCTCCGCGAGGACCGAGGACGCCCTCCACGCGCAGGCCGCGCGGTTGTCCGCGTACGCCGAGGCACATCCGGAACTGGACATCGCCGACATCGGTCTCTCCCTGGCCACCACCCGCACCGCACACGACCACAGCGTGACCGTCGTGGGCGCGGACCGGGAGGAACTGATCGCCGGACTGCGGTCGTTGGCGGAAGGCATACCGGCTCCCGGTGTGCTGAGCGCGGTGCGGTCCTCGGGCCGGACTGCGTTTCTGTTCTCGGGCCAGGGCGCCCAGCGGGCCGGGATGGGTCGTGAACTGTACGAGTCGTACCCGGCGTTCGCGAAGGCGCTGGACGAAGTCTGCGCGGTACTCGATCCTCATCTCGAACGCCCTCTGAAATCCGTGATGTTCGCTGCCGAGGGGTCGGCCGAGGCCGCACTGCTCGCCGAGACCGGTTTTACTCAGCCCGCGCTGTTCGCCTTCGAGGTGGCGCTGTTCCGGCTGCTGGAGTCCTTGGGCGTGACACCGGATGCGGTCGCCGGACACTCGGTGGGCGAACTGGCCGCAGCGCATGTGTCGGGTGTGCTCGATCTGCCGGACGCCGCCTGGCTGGTCGCCTCCCGCGCCCGGCTCATGCAGGCACTGCCTCGCGGCGGTGCGATGGTGGCGGTGCGGACGACGGAGCAGGAGGCGGTCGCGCTGTTGCTGGGCCGTGAGCACGAAGTGGGCATCGCGGCGGTCAACGGCCCTTCCTCCGTGGTGATTTCGGGTGACACCACGGCCGTCGAGGAGATCGCGCACCACTTCGCGGAGCTGGGCCGCCGGACCAGCAGGCTGGCGGTGTCCCACGCGTTCCACTCACTGCACATGGACGCGATGCTGGAGGAGTTCCGTACGGCGGCGAAGCGCGTCTCGTACCACGCTCCCGCTGTTCCGGTGGTGTCCACACTGACCGGCCGGATCGCCATCGGCGACGAACTGCGGTCCGCCGACTACTGGGTGGCTCAGGTCCGGCAGGCCGTACGGTTCGCCGAGGCCGTGACAAGCCTCCACGAGGAGGGCGCGACGACCTTTGTCGAGATCGGTCCCGACCGTGTTCTCACCGCGCTCGTCCAAGGCGTCCTCACGGACCGGGCGCCGGGCGCCACCACGGCCATCGCCCTGCTGCGCCGTGACCAGCCCGAGCCGCGCGGTCTGGCGGGCGGGCTCGGCCTGCTGCACATGACCGGCGCGCGGCCCGACTGGCAGGCGTTCTTCGCCGGGACCGGCGCCCGCACCGTGGAGCTGCCCACGTACGCGTTTCAGCGCCGGCGCTACTGGGTGGATGCCGCCGAGTCGCACACGGACGCCGCCGGGCTCGGCCTCCAGCCGGCCGAGCACCCGCTGCTGGGCGCCGCCCTGCTGCTGGACGAGAGCGACGAGGCGGTGTTCACCAGCCGGCTGTCGGTACGTAGCCATCCCTGGCCGGCCGAGCACACCGTGGACGGTACGGCCGTACTGCCGGCCGCCGCGCTGGTCGAGCTGGCGATACGGGCGGGCGACGAGGTCGGCTGCACCGTTCTGGACGACCTCACCGTCGAAACGCCTCTGGTGCTGCCCGCCGACGGCGGCGTCCATCTGCGTGTCACGGTCGGCGCTCCCGACGCGTCCGGGCACCGGGCGCTCGCCTGCCACTCCCGGCCCGACGGCACCGGCGCGTCATGGATCCGGCACGCGCACGGCCTGCTGAGTTCCGGCCCGCTCATCCCGCCGCCATCTCCGGGAGCGGCGCAGCAGTGGCCACCGGCCGGCGCGGAACCGCTCCCGACGGCCGATGTCCGGCTCCGCCTCGCGGAAGCGGGCACGGTGTACGGACCGGCGTTCCAGGGCCTCACCGGGCTATGGCGACGCGGCGCCGAGCTGTTCGCCGAGGTCGTGCTGCCCGACGTGACGGCGGAGCGGGCCTCCGAGTACGGGCTGCATCCGGCGCTGCTGGAGGCCGCGCTCCAACCGCTGCTGCTCATCGGACCCGCGGCACGCGGCGCCGGCTCCATGGCACGCGCGGGAACGGCCGGCCAGTGGCGCGGTGTACGTTTGTACGCCACGGGCGCCACCGCCGTGCGGGCCCATCTCGCGCCGGTGGACGGGACCACCGAGGACAGCGGCACCTTCACGGTGCGGCTCCTCGACCCGACCGGACAGCTTGTCGCCGAAGCCGATGCCGTGACCGTACGGCCGTTCGACACAGCGGCCCTCGTCTCCGCTCGGATCCGCCCGCACGACGCGCTGTTCCGGATGGAGTGGACGCCGTACCCGCTCCCGCCCGTCGGCGGTACGGACGTACGGTGGGCCCTGCTCGACGGCGCCGGGCAGGCCACGGCCGACTCCACGGTCGGCTGCCCGACCGTGGCCGAGACCGCCGCCGCGATCGCCTCCGGCGCGCCGGTCGACGCCGTACGCGTCCGTCTGACCAGCGAGGACGGGACGGCCGACACCACCGCCTCGGTCCGGGACACCACCGGCCGCGCGCTGGCGCTCGTGCGGGAGTGGCTCGCGGAGGAGCGGCTCTCCGATGTCCCGCTGGTGGTGCTGACCTCCGGCGCGATGGCGGTGGCGGACGGCGACGATGTCATGGATCTGGGCGGTGCGGCGGCCTGGGGGCTGCTGCGTTCGGCGCAGTCCGAGGCGCCCGGCCGTATCGTCCTCGTGGACCTGCCCTCCGACGCGGCCACGGCACTGGACGCGACCACGGACGTACTGCTCTCCCGGCTCCTCGCCACCGGTGAGGCCCAGGCCGCGATACGCGAGGACACGGTTCTCCTGCCACGCCTGGCACGCGTACGACGCGACGGCCTCGGCCCGGAGCCGGTCTGGGACTCCGAGGGTACGGTACTGATCACCGGCGGCACCGGTTCGCTCGGCGGGCTGTTCGCCAGGCATCTGGTGACCGAGCACGGTGTGGACCATCTGCTACTGGTCAGCCGCCGTGGTGAACAGGCCCCGGGAGCAGCCGAGTTGGTGGCGGAGCTGACCGCGCTGGGAGCCACGGTCACGGTCGAGGCATGCGATGTCTCCGACCGTGCCGCGCTCGCCGCGCTGCTGGCGCGCGTACCACGCGAGCATCCGCTGACCGGCGTCGTCCACACCGCCGGTGTACTGGACGACGGACTCGTCACCGCGCAGAACGCGGAGCGGCTGGACGGTGTGCTGAGGCCGAAGGCCGACGCCGCCTGGCATCTGCACGAGCTGACACGGGACCTGGACCTGACCGCCTTCGTGCTGTTCTCGTCCGTCGCCGCCGTGATCGGCGGGCCCGGCCAGTCCACCTACGCCGCCGCCAACAGCTTCCTCGACGGGCTCGCCCGGCACCGCGCCGCCCATGGACTGCCGGCCCTCTCCCTGGCCTGGGGCCTGTGGGAGCAGTCCTCCGGACTGACCGGAGGACTGACCGAGACCGATCTCCGGCGTATCGCCCGCAGCGGCTTCCGCCAGGTCGCCACCGAGCAGGGCCCGGCGCTGCTCGACCTCGCGCTGCGGCTCGGCCGCGCCGACACCGTCGCCACTCCGCTGGATCTGGCAGTGCTACGAGGACAGCCGCAGGTGCCCACGGTGCTCCGCTCCCTCGTCCGTACGCCGGTTCGCGCGGTCGCCCGCGCCGCCGCCGAGGACGGGACCGGTCTCGCCGACCGGCTGGCCGGACTGACCGGGCCGGAGGAGCAGCGCGAGGTGGTGCTGAAGGCGCTGCTCGATGCCATGGGAGGCGTCCTCGGGCATGGCGGCGGCCGGGGCATCGATCCCGAACGGCCCTTCACCCAGCTCGGTTTCGACTCGCTCACCTCGGTGGAACTCCGTAACCGGCTCGCCGCCGTGACCGGTCTGCGGCTGCCCGCGACGCTGGTCTTCGATCATCCGACTCCGACGGCCCTGGCCACCCGGCTGCTGACGGAGCTCCTCGCCGTGAGCGGCGGGCCCGGCACCGACTCGGGCAGTGTGGCCCAGGACACCGTCGACTACGCGGTGGACATCCGTCTCGCCGATGACATCCGGCGCGCGGCCGAGACCGTCAGCCCCACCGCGGATCCCCGGGAGATCCTGCTGACGGGAGCGAGCGGCTTCCTCGGCGCGTTCCTGCTGCGCGATCTGATGCTCACCACCGAGGCGCGGATCCACTGCCTGGTACGCGGCGCGGACGAGGCGGCGGCGTACGAGCGGCTGCGTACGAGCCTGGAGTGGTACCGCGTCTGGGACGCCATCGATCCCGACCGGCTCTCGGTACTGGTCGGCGACCTCGCCGAGGAGGGACTCGGCCTGGCTCCGGAGGTCTTCGACTCCCTGGCCCGTACGGCCGATGTCGTCTACCACGCGGGAGCGACGGTCCACTGGCTGCATCCGTACGCGGCGCTGCGGGCGGCCAATGTCCGTGGCACCGAGGAGATCCTGCGGCTGGCCGCACGCCATCGCACGGTTCCCGTCCACTATGTGTCCACGGTCGGTGTCTTCAACGGCCCTGTCACCGCCGGTGTACCGCTCAAGGTGACCGATCCCACCGGCCCGGCCGAAGCGCTGCCCAGCGGATATCTCCAGAGCAAGTGGGTCGCCGAGCAGCTCGTCGGACTGGCCCGGGACCGGGGGATACCCGTGTCCGTCTACCGGGTGGATGTGATCTCCGGCGATCAGCGCAACGGCGCCTGCCAGACACGTGACTTCGTCTGGCTCAGCCTCAAGGGACTGCTCCAGGCGCAGGCCGTACCGTCCGGGACCGAGGGCCGCTTCCATCTGCTGCCCGTCGACTATGTCAGCGCGGCGATCATTGGGATCTCGATCAAGCCCGACACGGCCGGCGGCACATTCCATCTCTTCAACCGGAGCTCTCTGAGCCTCTCCGACTGTGTGTCCCAACTGCGCGGCCTCGGATACCGGTTGCGCGACACCGGCCGGCAGGAGTGGAGCGCGGCGGTACGGGCCGACCGCACCAACGCGCTGCTGCCGCTGCTGCACGCGTTCGAGATGATGACCTCGGACACGGATGCCTTCTATCCGCCCATCGACACGACAGAGACGGAAGCGGCGCTGGAGGGCACGGGAATCGCGTGCCCGCCGCTGACCGAGGAGCTGTTCGCCACGTACGTCGACTTCTTCGTACAGGAAGGACACTTCCCGGCAGCCGACTGACCGTGTAGCGGCTGACGACATATCAGAAAGGAGGTGGAGCGTCCCGTTCGGGATGCTCCACCTTTCGCCGTTCACACGGCCATGAGTACGGGAGTTGCCCGCGCGGTCTACGAACGGGACCTGATCAACTGCGCCATGTGCCGCCCGGCGGTGAGCAGAGGCCGCTCGCTCCGGAAGACCTGGGAGGTCACCTCGGCGCCTTCCAGGGAAGCCAGTACGGTGCAGGCGAGATTCTCGGCCTCTTCCTCGCCGAAGCCGCACTCGCGGAACTTGACGGCCAGCACCTCCTGCCAGTTCCGGAACGCCGCGTGGCACGCCTCCTGAATACGGGGCGTACGGCCGAGCGTCTCCAGGGCCGTCGCCGTGACCGGACAGCCGTCGCTCCAGTCCGACTCGCGCAGGGCGGTGGCGAGTCGGCGCGCGCAGTTCTCCACCGCGACGGCCGGATCGTCCGAACTGCCGAGCCCGGCGCTCAGCATGTCGGCGAACTCCTGGTCGCCGTGCCGGATCGCCGCGACGGCCAGCTCCTCCTTGCCGCCCGGGAAGAAGTGGTAGACGGAACCGAGTGTGGCCTGCGCCTCCCGGGCGATCAGCTTGATCCCGGTGCCTTCGTATCCCTGCCGCTGGAGGAGCCGCGACGCGGCGCGCACCACGCGCTCGCGCGTGCCGACGCCGGCCTCCGTGTCCCTGGCGCTCACGTCCTGCGGCTTGGTCTGCATGTCGTCAATCTACTTGATAGAGCGATCGTTCTAGAGGACTGATACCTTGTCACTTGATAGAGCGATCGTTCTAAGGAGAGCTTCTGATGGGCAAGCAGTCGGTTACGGTCATCGGTCTGGGCCCGATGGGCCAGGCGATGGTGAACACCTTCCTGGACAACGGCCACGGGGTGACGGTGTGGAACCGGACCGCCGCCAAGGCCGAGGCGCTGGTGGCCCGAGGCGCCGTACTGGCTCCCACAGTTGAGGCCGCCCTGGGCGCCAATGAGCTGATCGTGCTGAGCCTGACGGACTACGACGCGGTGTACGCCGTCCTTGAGCCGGTGACGGATGCCCTGTCCGGCAAGGTCATCGCCAACCTCAGCTCCGACACTCCGGACAAGGCCCGTCAGGCGGCCACATGGGCGGCCGAGCACGGTGCGAAGCATCTCACCGGCGGTGTGCAGGTGCCGCCGCCGCTGATCGGCAAGCCCGGGTCCGCCACCTACTACAGCGGTCCCAAGGATGTCTTCGACGCCCACGAGGACACTCTGAAGGTCCTCACCGACGCGGACTACCGCGGCGAGGACGCCGGTCTCGCGGCCATGTACTACCAGGCCCAGATGACCATCTTCTGGACCACGATGCTCAGTTACTACCAGACGCTCGCGCTGGGCCGGGCCAACGGCGTCACGGCGAAGGAACTCCTGCCCTACGCCACGATGATGACGTCGATGATGCCGCACTTCCTGGAGCTGTACGCGCAGCACGTGGACTCCGCGGACTACCCGGGCGATGTGGACCGGCTCGCGATGGGAGCGGCCAGTGTCGACCATGTCCTGCACACGCACCGGGACGCGGGTGTCAGCACCGTGCTGCCGGCCGCCGTCGCCGAGATCTTCAAGGCGGGCATGGAGAAGGGCTTCGCCGAGAACAGCTTCTCCAGCCTCATCGAGGTGCTCAAGAAGCCGACGGCCTGATATATCGGCGCTCCGTGTGAATGGGCCTCGGCGAGATTTCATGAATCCTGGGATCCGTGATTCCCGGCATCCGCAATTTTCAATCCTCGTCACGGCGCCGTAAGGGCGGTGGCGTGTAACTCGCCGCCCATATCCATGGCGTGCGGGGTAATCACGCGGTAATCGCAGGCGGGCGGACGCGGTTACTGACACGTGAGCAGTCGCTGTCGATGGCGTTGTCCGTTCTTGCTAGCCTCGCCATCGGTTCCACTCAGGAAAAGCTGTGATGAGGAGACGGAATGGCTGACGCCGGGCAGGAAACCGCATCCGTTCTGGACGCTGTGCGGAGCATTGTTCCGACGCTGAGGGCAAATGGCCCGGAGGCCGAAAGGCGGGGATGGATACCGGACGAGAACATTGAAATCCTGGAAAAGGCCGACGTCTTCCGTATCGCGGTTCCGCAGCGGTTCGGCGGCCTCGACCTGCCGGTCGCCGACCAGGTGGACATCGTGGCGGAGATCGCCCGAGGCTGTGGTTCGACCGGCTGGGTCGCCTGTGCCTGGGTCTCCAGTGCCTGGATCGCGAGCCAGTATCCGGATCAGGCCCAGGAGGAGATCTTCGCGGGCGGCTCGGTCCGTATCTCCGGCGGATTCACGCCCACGGGCACCGCTGTGGAGACCGAGGGCGGATATGTCCTCAATGGCAGCTGGCGCTTCAACACGGGTATCCGGGGAGCCGACTGGAATATCTACGCGGCCATGCTCGAATCCAAGGACGGCGAGCCTGTGGAGGTATTCGCCGTCGTCCCGGCCTCCGAAGTGGAGATCGCCGACGACTGGGATGTCACGGCGGCGTCCGGTACGGGCAGTTTCACCACCACGGTGAAGGACCTGTTCGTGCCGGCCCACCGCATGGTCGACGGGATCGAGGTACTGGAGGGCCTCGTCGGCGGGCGCTCCAACAGCGGGGCCACCGGCCGCAACTACGGACTGACCGCCTATGTCATGGCGCTGTCCGTGCCGGTCTTCCTCGGTCTGGCCCGCGCCGCGTTGGAGCTCACCCTCGAACGGGTCCCCGGCAAGGCTCTCGCCTACACGCACTGGAGCGACCAGAGCAAGCACCCTCACACCCAGATCCAGGTGGGCCTCGCGGCCAACCGGATCACCGCTGCCGAGGCACTCGCCGCCGGCTGGGCGCGCGCTATGCAGCAGGCCGCCGACGAGGGCGTTCAGCTGGAGGTGGCAGAAAAGGCCGCCATGCGAGGGCAGATGGGATTCGCCGTCCAGCTGGCGAAGGAGGCGGTGGACACGCTGCACGCCGTGAGCAGTGCCTCGGTCATCGCGCGCGCCTCGGCGTTCCAGCGTGTCTACCGCGATATCCAGGGCCTTTATCTGCACGGCTTGATGAATCCGCTGAGCAGCTTCGAGGTGCACGGGCGGGTCCTGCTCGGACTCGAACCCGACAACGACTACCTGTGAGCCGGAACGACCACCTGTGAGCCGACCGGCCGCGAGGTATGCCGCCGTACCCG
>NZ_FMDK01000457.1 GCF_900091995.1 Streptomyces sp. MnatMP-M17 | reverse complement strand
GCAGTGCCTGACGCTGACCGTGGCGGTGGCGGGAGTACTGGCCGTGCTGGGAGCGCTCATCGCTCCCGCACGGCCGTGGCTGCTGGTTCCGGCCGCCGTGCTGGCGGTGCTCGGCCTTCTCTGCACGGCGCTGATACCCGTGTGGTGGTTCAGGGTGCACCGCTGGGAGGTGACGGAGGAGGCGGTCTATGTCCGTACCGGCTTCTTCTGGCAGGAGTGGCGGATCACGCCGATGTCCCGGATACAGACCGTGGACACCGTGCGCGGTCCGCTGGAGCAGCTCTTCAGGCTGTCGACGGTGATCGTCACCACCGCGTCGTCCAAGGGCTCGGTCCAGATCGCTGGGCTCGACCACGAGCTGGCCGCGGAGCTGGCCGAGCGGCTGACCAGGATCACCGAGGCGACTCCCGGGGACGCCACATGAGTGAGAGGGCAGAGACCGCGGCGGGCTTGGGCTCAGCGGACCTGGGCTCGGACTCGGGGACGGCGATGGAGGCCGTGGCGGCCGGTGAAGAGGACTGGCGGCGGCTCGACCGGCGCACTGTGCTGGTCACCGTGGCGGTCATGACGGGATTCGTCGTGGGCGCCGGTGTGCCGGCCGCCATAGGCCTTTCGGGCAGCCGCCCGATCGGGGAGGCGCTCGGCTGGGTACTGGTGGGCGCCGCGCTGCTGATCGTCTTCGGCACGGCCGGTGACTATGTCCGCTGGCGCCGTACCCGGTACCGCATCGGGCCCGAGCGCGCCGAGCTGCACACCGGTCTCTTCCTGGTCAAACGGCGCTCGCTGGCGCGCGAGCGGATACGTACGGTCGATCTCACGGCCAATCCGCTGCTCCGGCTGCTCGGGCTGGTGAAGGTCCGGATAGGGACCGGTGAGCAGACCCTGGGCGAGTCCACACTGGAGCTCGATCCGGTCACCAGGGCCGAGGGCGAACGGCTCCGTACGGAACTGCTCGGCCGCGCCGCCGAGGCGGACGGTACGGCTGGAGGCGCCGGCGACGGCATGCTGGCGGCGCTCGATCCGGGCTGGATCCGGTACGCGCCGCTCTCCTTCCTCAGTCTGGCGCTGGCCGGCGCGGGCATCGGCGGACTGTTCCAGCTCAGCGAGTGGCTCGGTGTCCAGGGCCGAGTGGTCGACTGGGCGGGCGACCGGGTGCGGGACATCTCTCCCGTCTGGGGGATCGTGCTGTTCGTCGGGCTGATGGCGGCCGCCGGGATCGCGGGCATCGTCGGCGCGCTCGCCCTCTGGGTCGAGATGTGGTGGAACTACCGGCTGGAGCGGGAGCCCGGAGGCACTCTGCGGGTCCGGCGCGGGCTGTTCACCTCCCGCTCGGTCTCCATCGAGGAGCGGCGGCTGCGCGGAGTGGAGCTGGTCGAGCCGCTCGGTGTCCGGCTGGCCGGCGCGGCCGGACTGGACGCGATCGCCACGGGCCTCGCGCAGGACGAGGAGGACGAGCAGGCCGACCAGAAGAGCCTGCTGCCGCCCGCGCCACGCGCCGTGGCGGACGAGGTGGCGGCGCGGATACTGCGGGAGCCCGTGTCCCCGACACGGACCGTCCAACTGGTCCCGCACCCTCGCGCTGCCCGTGCGCGCAGGCTGCGCTGGGCCCTGTCCGCCGCACTGCCGCCGCTGCTGCTGCTCACGGTCCTCGGACTGCTGCTGACCGAGGTGCTGCTGACCGTCGCGGCGGTGATCGCCGTGGTCGTGCTGCCGGTCGCCGTACTGCTCGCGCTCGACGCGTACCGCAATCTGGGCCATGGCCTCGGCGGCGGCTATCTGGTGACCCGCTCGGGCACACTGCGCCGTACGACGGTCGCCCTCCAGCGCGGTGGAGTGATCGGCTGGACGGTCCGGCAGTCCTACTTCCAGCGCCGCGCGGGCCTGCTGACGCTGACGGCGACCACGGCCGCCGGAGGCGGCGCGTACCACGTGTACGACGCGGCGGAGGGCGAGGGCCTGGCCTTCGCGGCGGAGGCCGTTCCCGGTCTGCTGGAGCCCTTTCTGATCAGTTCTGATCAGTGAGTGATCTTTTCCGGTCCGGCCGGGAAAGGTGGCGCGGAAGGGCGGCGCGGGAAAGGCCTCGCCTTTGCGGCGGGAGATCCGGATCATGGAGGCATGACACAGACCAGCCGTCGCACAGTCCTCGCCGCCCTGGCCACCGCCGCCGTGAGCGGGCCCCTGCTGACCGGAGTCGGCGCCTCACCCGCGTACGCGGCCGATGACTACGCGTCCAACACGGAGCTCTACACCCGGCTCGCGGGCCGCGAGGGCCTGGACTTCGCCCGCCGCTACAAGCGGCACGAGACCTTCGACAACAGCCTCGGTACGGTCTACCGCTACCCGCGTACCGCCATCATGGCGCTGCACGGCGGCGGCATCGAGCCCGGGACCTCGGAGCTGTGCCTCGGCATAGCCGGCTACCACCCGGCCACCTTCGCGGTCACACCGGCGGGCGGTCCGGTGTACGACTACTGGATGTTCGAAGGGCTCCTGGCCACCGGCAACGGGACGATGCATGTCACCGCGTCGCACTGCGACGACACCGTCGCGCTCTCCCTGGCCGCGGGCAGTCTCAACGTACTGAGCATCCACGGCTGCCGGGCCGACCAGACCAGCGCGCCCGCGAACCGTCCCGAGGCCGTCGTGGTGGGCGGTCGCAACGACCGCTTCAAGCAGCTGCTGCACTCGGCGTTCGGCGCGGCCGGATTCCAGACGATCGACGGCTCGACCTTGCCGGACCTCGCCGGAGTACAGACCCAGAACATCGCCAACCGGACACTCCTGGGCATGGGAGGTCAGTTGGAGATCACCACCGAGCTGCGCGAGAGCATGTTCGGCACCTTCACCCGGGCGGGACGTCCCGGCTCCACCAACGCGGTCTTCGACAGCTTCGTGGGCGCGGCCCGTACCGCGATCGCGAATCTGGAGGCGACCGCCGAGCAGATCATCCTCTGACTGCCCGACTGATACGGACTGATGGGCGAAGGCCCGGCTCGCCTGAAGGAGGCGAACCGGGCCTTCGTCACACCGTACTGACGGACCGTCAGGCCGAGGCCGGCGGATAGAGGTCGCGCGGCAGTCCCGAGGCCGCCGCCGCGTCCAGCAGCCACAGAGTGCGGCTCCTGCCGTACGCGCCCGCCGCCGGAGCCTGGATCTCTCCCGCGCCCGACAGGGCGATCTCCGCCGCCTTCGCCTTGTCCTCGCCTGCCGCGAGCAGCCAGACCTCATGGGCCGCGCGGATCGCGGGCAGCGTGAGTGAGATACGGGTCGGCGGCGGCTTGGGAGCGCCGTGCACGGCGACCACCGTGCGCTCGGTCTCCCGTACGCCGGGCAGCTCCGGGAAGAGCGAGGCGACATGAGTGTCGGGCCCGACTCCCAGCATCAGGACGTCGAACGTCGGCACCGGACCATGGTCCTCCGGCCGGGACGCCGCCGCGAGCTCTGTGGCGTACGCGGCTGCCGCGGCCTCCACATCGCTGCCGTACGGACCGTCCGAGGCCGGCATCGCATGCACCCGGGACGGATCCAGCGGCACCGAGCCGAGCAGCGCCTCCCGTGCCTGGGTGATGTTCCGCTCCGGATCGCCCTCCGGCAGGAAGCGCTCGTCTCCCCACCACAGATCCAGCCGTGCCCAGTCGATCGCGTCCCGGGCGGGCGCCGCCGACAGCGCGGCCAGCAGCCCGTTGCCGTTGCGTCCGCCCGTCAGCACCACCGAGGCGGAGCCCCGCGCGGCCTGGGCGTCCACGACCTTGGTGATCAGCCGGGCCGCCGCGGCCTGGGCCATCAGCTCCTTGTCCCGGTGGACGACCACCTGCGGGGCACTCACTTGGACGCCGCCTTCTTGGCCGGAGCCTTCTTCGCCGGGCCGGCCGCGGTCGTGTCCGCCTCGCCGGAGCCGCTCGCGCCTGAGCCGTTGGCGGCTCCGGCGGACGACGGATCCGCCGCGCCGACCAGCCGCTCCACCCCGAACCGCAGGGCCGACGCGTAGATGTCGTCCGGATCCAGCCGGCGCAGCTCCTCCGCGATCAGCTCGGAGGTGTCCCGCCGCTTCAGCGCCACGGCGCGGTCCGGCTGGCCTTCGATGGAGAGCGTCGCCAGCGAGCCGTCCGCCCGGTGCAGACTGATCGGACCGCAGCTCGTCTCCAGCCGTACGGCCGTGAGGCCCGGGCCCGAGGAGACGGAGCGCCGAACCGGTACATGCAGCCGGTCGGCCAGCCACATGGCCAGCAGCTCGGAGCTCGGATTGTGCTGCTCGCCCTCCACCTCCACCGAGGTGACCGCGCAGTCCACCTGGTCCAGCGCGGCGGCCAGCATCGAACGCCAGGGCGTGATCCGCGTCCAGGCCAGATCCGTGTCGCCCGGCGTGTACGCGTCGGCGCGTACCGTCAGCTCCTCGGTCGGGTTCTCCGCCGCGTGGGTGTCCGTGACCCGGCGCTGCGCCAGCTTGCCCAGCGCGTCCTTGGCCGGATTGACCGGAGCGTTCACCGGCCACCACACGACCACCGGCGCGTCGGGCAGCAGCAGCGGCAGCACCACCGACTGGGCGTGGTCGATGACCTCGCCGTACAGCCGCAGGACGACCGTCTCACCGGTGCCCGCGTCCGCGCCCACCCGTACCTCGGCGTCCAGCCGCGCCTTGGACCGTTCGCGCGCCGAGCGCGAGACCCGCTTGACGACGACCAGCTTGCGCGACGGATGCTCGCGGGACGCCTCGTCGGCGGCCCTGAGCGCGTCGTACTGGTTCTCCTCGTCGGTGACGATGACCAGGGTGAGGACCATGCCGACGGCAGGTGTGCCGATCGCCCGGCGCCCTTGCACCAGCGCCTTGTTGATCTTGCTGGACGTGGTGTCCGTAAGGTCGATCTTCATGGCCGACGCCAGCTCCGTCCGTCTCGTGCGAGCATTTCGTCCGCCTCGACCGGACCCCAGGTCCCGGACTCGTACTGCGCGGGCCTGCCGTGCTTCTCCCAGTGCTCCTCGATTGGATCGAGGATCTTCCAGGACAGCTCGACCTCCTCCAGGCGCGGGAAGAGGTTCGAGTCGCCGAGCAGCACATCGAGGATGAGCCGCTCGTACGCCTCGGGGCTGGACTCCGTGAAGGACTCGCCGTACGCGAAGTCCATCGAGACGTCCCGGACCTCCATCGAGGTGCCCGGCACCTTGGAGCCGAACCGCATCGTCACGCCCTCGTCCGGCTGCACCCGGATGACCAGGGCGTTCTGCCCGAGCTCCTCCGTGGAGGTGTGGTCGAACGGAGAGTGCGGAGCGCGCTGGAAGACCAGCGCGATCTCGGTGACCCGGCGGCCGAGCCGCTTTCCGGTACGGAGATAGAACGGGACGCCCGCCCAGCGGCGGTTGTCGATCTGCAGCTTCACCGCGGCATAGGTGTCGGTCTTCGACCTGCTGTCGATCCCGTCCTCTTCGAGATAGCCGACGGCCTGCTGGCCGCCCTGCCAGCCCGCCGCGTACTGCCCGCGCACGGTGTCTGCGCCCAGGTCCTTGGGCAGCCGCACCGCGCCCAGAACCTTGGTCTTCTCCGCGACCAGCGCGTCCGCGTCGAAGGAGGCGGGCTCCTCCATGGCGGTCAGCGCGAGCAGCTGGAGAAGGTGGTTCTGGATGACATCGCGGGCGGCGCCGATGCCGTCGTAGTAGCCGGCCCGGCCG
The DNA here is from genome assembly GCF_900091995.1 of Streptomyces sp. MnatMP-M17. GTDB lineage: Bacteria > Actinomycetota > Actinomycetes > Streptomycetales > Streptomycetaceae > Streptomyces. The sequence goes on along the minus strand of NZ_FMDK01000457.1, from coordinate 5,409 downwards.
CCGATGCCGATGTCCTCGGCCATGGTGATCTGGACATGGTCGACATACGACCGGTTCCAGATCGGCTCGAAAAGAGTGTTGGCGAAGCGCAGCGCCAGAATGTTCTGGACGGTCTCCTTGCCCAGATAGTGGTCGATCCGGAAGACCTCGTTGGACGGGAAGACCTCGTGGACGACCTTGTTGAGCTGCTTCGCCGAGGTCAGATCGTGGCCGAACGGCTTCTCGATGACCGCGCGCCGCCAGGAGCCCTCCTTCTGGTCCGCCAGCCCGTGCTTCTTGAGCTGCTGGACGACCTGCGGGAAGAACTTGGGCGGTACGGAGAGATAGAACGCGAAGTTGCCGCCGGTGCCCTGCGTCTTGTCGAGGTCCGCGATCGTCGCCCGCAGATTCTCGAACGCGTCGTCGTCGCCGAAGTCGCCCTGGACGAAGCGCATCCCCTGGATGAGCTGCTGCCAGACCTCCTCACGGAACGGCGTACGCGCGTGCTCCTTGACGGCGTCGTGGACCTCCTGCGCGAAGTCCTCGTCCTTCCACTCGCGGCGTGCGAAACCGACCAGCGAGAAGCCCGGCGGGAGCAGACCGCGGTTGGCCAGGTCGTAGATCGCGGGCATCAGCTTCTTGCGGGACAAATCGCCCGTGACACCGAAGATGACCAGGCCCGACGGCCCCGCGATACGCGGGAGCCGTCGGTCCGCGGCGTCACGGAGCGGATTCGCTCCGTGGGTTGCGGTCAAGGGGATCAGCCCTCCGAAGGGGCGAGGCGCTTCAGCTCCGCCTCGGTCGACTTGAGCAGGTCGTTCCAGGACACCGCGAACTTCTCGACGCCCTCGTCCTCCAGCTGCTGGACGACGTCGTCGTACGAGATGCCCAGCGCGGCGACGGCCGCCAGATCCGCGCGCGCCTGGTCGTACGTACCGCGCACCGTGTCACCGGTGATGGCGCCATGGTCGGCGGTGGCGTCCAGAGTCGCCTCCGGCATGGTGTTCACCGTGTTCGGGGCCACCAGCTCGTCGACGTACAGCGTGTCCTTGTACGCCGGGTCCTTCACACCGGTCGAGGCCCACAGCGGACGCTGCTTATTGGCCTGCGCCCGGTCCAGGGCCGCCCAGCGGTCGGAGGCGAAGACCTCTTCGTACGCCTCGTACGCGAGCCGCGCGTTGGCCAGGGCCGCCTTGCCGCGGGCCTCCTTGGCCTCGGGCGTGCCCAGCGCGTCGAGCCGCTTGTCGATCTCCGTGTCCACGCGGGAGACGAAGAAGGACGCCACCGAGTGGATCTTGGAGAGATCGAGGCCGGCGGCCTTGGCCTTCTCCAGACCCGAGATATAGGCGTCCATGACCTCGCGGTAACGCTCCAGCGAGAAGATCAGCGTGACATTGACACTGATGCCACGGCCGATGGTCTCGGTGATGGCCGGGAGACCGGCCTTCGTCGCCGGGATCTTGATCAGGGTGTTGGGACGGTCCACCAGCCAGGCGAGCTGCTTGGCCTCGGCGATCGTCGCCTCGGTCTTGTGCGCCAGGCGCGGGTCGACCTCGATGGAGACCCGGCCGTCCTGGCCCTGCGTCGCGTCGAAGACCGGACGCAGGATGTCGGCGGCGTCACGGACGTCCGCCGTGGTGATCATGCGGACGGCCTCCTCGACGGTGACCTTGCGGACCGCGAGATCGGCGAGCTGGGCGTCGTAGCCGCTGCCCTGGGAGATCGCCTTCTGGAAGATCGACGGGTTCGTGGTCACGCCCACCACATGCTGCTGATCGATCAGTTCGGCGAGATTGCCGGTCGTGATGCGCGTGCGCGACAGGTCGTCGAGCCAGATCGCGACGCCTTCGTCGGAGAGGCGCTTGAGTGCGTCTGTCATAAGAGTTGCATCTCCTACTGTTCGTATACGGGTGTCAGCGCGCCGAATCCGTCAGAGATTCCCGGGCCGCGGCAGCCACCGCCTCCGCGGTGAAACCGAACTCGCGGAAGAGGACCTTGCCGTCGGCCGAAGCTCCGAAGTGCTCCAGCGACACGATGTGGCCGGCCTGACCCACATACCGGTACCAGGTCAGTCCGATGCCGGCCTCGACCGCCACCCGCGCCTTGACGGAAGGCGGCAGAACACTGTCCTTGTACGCCTGGTCCTGCTCGTCGAACCACTCGACCGAAGGCATCGAGACAACTCGCGTCGGGATGCCGTCGGCCTGGAGCTGCTCACGCGCCGCCACGGCGAGCTGTACCTCGGAGCCCGTACCGATCAGTACGACCTGAGGGGCGCCGCCCTCGGCGTCGAACAGCACATAACCGCCCTTGGCCGCCTCGTCGTTGGGCTCGTACGTCGGCACGCCCTGGCGGGTGAGCGCCAGACCGTGCGGAGCGCCCTTGTCGTGCCGCCTGAGGATCTCGCGCCAGGCGACCGCCGTCTCGTTGGCGTCGGCCGGGCGAACAATGTTCAGCCCGGGGATGGCGCGCAGCGCGGCGAGGTGCTCGACCGGCTGATGGGTCGGACCGTCCTCGCCCAGACCGATCGAGTCATGCGTCCAGACATAGGTGACGGGCACCCGCATCAGCGCCGCCAGCCGTACGGCCGGGCGCATGTAGTCGGAGAACACCAGGAAAGTGCCGCCGTAGATACGGGTGTTGCCGTGCAGCGCGATGCCGTTCATCGTCGAGCCCATGGCGTGCTCGCGGATGCCGTAGTGCACCGTGCGGCCGTACGGGTCGGCTCCCGGCAGCGGATTGCCCACCGGGAGGAACGACGACGTCTTGTCGATGGTGGTGTTGTTCGAGCCCGCCAGGTCGGCGGAGCCGCCCCACAGCTCGGGGATGACCGCGCCGAGCGCCTGGAGCACCTTGCCGGACGCGGCGCGTGTGGCGACCGACTTGCCGGCCTCGAACGCCGGGAGCTTCTCCTCCCAGCCCGTGGGCAGTTCACCGGCCCTGATGCGGTCGAATGTCGCCGCACGCTCCGGATTGGCGGTGCGCCACGCGGCGAAGGACTTCTCCCACTCGCCGCGGATCTCACGGCCGCGGTCGAGGGCCTCACGGGTATGGGCGAGCACCTCGTCGGAGACGTCGAAGGACTTCTCCGGGTCGAAGCCGAGGACCTTCTTGGTCGCGGCGACCTCCGCGTCGCCGAGCGCCGAGCCGTGCGCGGCCTCGGTGTTCTGCGCGTGCGGAGCGGGCCAGGCGATGATCGAACGGGCCGCGATGAAGGAGGGACGCTCGGTCTCGGCCTGTGCGGCCTTGAGCGCCCGGTAGAGCCCGGCCGGGTCGAGATCGCCGTCGGGAAGCTGCTCGACGCGCTGGACGTGCCAGCCGTAGGCCTCGTACCGCTTGAGGGTGTCCTCGGAGACCGCGGTCTCCGTGTCGCCCTCGATCGAGATGTGGTTGTCGTCCCAGAGCAGCACCAGATTGCCGAGCTTCTGGTGGCCGGCCAGCGAGGACGCCTCGGCGGAGACGCCCTCCTGGAGACAGCCGTCACCGGCGATCGCCCAGATGGTGTGGTCGAACGGTGAGGTGCCCGCCGGTGCGTCCGGGTCGTACAGACCGCGCTCGTAACGGGCGGCCATCGCCATGCCCACCGCGTTCGCGACACCCTGGCCGAGCGGGCCCGTGGTGGTCTCGACACCGACGGTGTGCCCGTACTCCGGGTGGCCCGGAGTCTTCGAGCCCCAGGTACGGAACGACTCCAAGTCGCTCAGCTCCAGGCCGTAGCCGGCCAGATAGAGCTGGATGTAGAGAGTCAGGCTGGAGTGGCCGGCCGAGAGGACGAACCGGTCGCGCCCGGTCCACTGGGCATCGGTGGGATCGTGCCGCATGAGCTTCTGGAAGAGCACATAGGCGGCAGGGGCCAGGCTCATGGCCGTACCGGGATGGCCGTTGCCGACCTTCTGTACGGAATCCATGGCCAGGACACGAACGGTATCGACCGCCCGGCGGTCCAGTTCGGTCCACTCTAGGTCTGTGGTGGTCGGCTTGGTGCTCACCCTGAGTCAGGGCTCCTCTCCACATGTCCAATCCCGGTGTCTGAGGGCGCACCGGTTCGCTGTCGAGCCTACCCTCGTAGCCCGGCCCAACCTTTCCCGTGCGTAACCAGGGTGCGGCGGTGGGATGGACTTCGCCTCTCGGCAGCCTCCCGGCGGTCATAAGGCGGTCTTCGGACAGTCATATGGCGGTCTTCCGATGGTCTTCAGGCGGACTTCCGGCATGGCGATACGGACGCTCCCGGACCTGCTGCGACGGCCCTGCGGGCGCCTCGGATGCCATCCCAACCCCCGCGAAGATCGGCATCTGGGCAACGTCTAGAGTGGCGTGGTACGCGCAAGTCATCACCGGGGCCGCAGGCCCGGAGCTTGCTGGGATTTCTCTGTCAGGGGTGTGCGTGACGGCCGTCGAGTCCCGACCCGCTGGGGTCGTCCAGACTCCGAGTCCGGGAGGCCATCGGCCGTTCGGGGCCCGTGTCAAAGCATTCGTGGCGCTGACCAAGCCGCGGATCATCGAGCTGCTGCTCATCACCACCGTTCCGGTGATGTTCCTGGCCGCCGGGAGCGTGCCCGATCTGTGGCTGGTGGTCACCACATGTGTCGGCGGCTATCTCTCCGCCGGTGGCGCCAACGCGCTGAACATGTACATCGACCGCGACATCGACGCGCTCATGGACCGTACGTCACAGCGTCCTCTGGTGACCGGCATGGTCTCGCCCCGCGAGGGACTGGTCTTCGGCCTCGCGCTGACCGTGGGCTCGACGCTCTGGTTCGGTTTTCTGGTCAACTGGCTCTCGGCGGCGCTCTCCCTGGGCGCGCTCCTCTTCTATGTCGTCGTCTACACGATGATCCTCAAGCGCCGTACCGCGCAGAACATCGTCTGGGGCGGGATCGCCGGCTGTATGCCGGTGCTGATCGGCTGGTCCGCCGTCACCGGCTCGATGTCCTGGGCCGCCGTCATCCTCTTCCTTGTCATCTTCTTCTGGACGCCGCCGCACTACTGGCCGCTGTCGATGAAGGTGAAGGCGGACTACGAGCGCGCCGGCGTGCCGATGCTCCCGGTCGTCGCGACCAACCGTGTGGTGGCCCGCCAGATCGTCGGCTACAGCTGGGTGATGGTCGCCGTCTCGCTGCTGCTGACGCCGCTGGGCTACACCGGCTGGTTCTACACGGCGGTGGCGCTGGCGGCGGGCGGCTGGTGGCTGTGGGAGGCACACGGTCTCCACGCCCGCGCCAAGGCCGGTGAGACGGGCGGCAAGCTCAAGGAGATGCGGCTGTTCCACTGGTCCATCACCTATGTGTCGCTGCTCTTCGTGGCGGTGGCCGTGGATCCTTTCCTGCGTTAGGGCGTGTGGACTTTCGAAACACGCCCTAGCCCACCGCCGGGCCGCAGGACTCCAGAACTCGCGACGGGCGGGACGCGTGGCCGATGCCACGCGTCCCG
>NZ_FMDK01000073.1 GCF_900091995.1 Streptomyces sp. MnatMP-M17 | reverse complement strand
GGGGCTATAGCTCAGTTGGTAGAGCGCCTGCATGGCATGCAGGAGGTCAGGAGTTCAATTCTCCTTAGCTCCACAATCCGGATCCCGTCCCCGGTTGGGGGCGGGATTTCTGCTGTACGGACGCGTCCACGGCGGGTGCGGTGACGTCCCTGCTCCGGGGAGTTCTACGCGCCGGGCCGCAGCGCCCGTAGCGTGGCCGTCCGCTGCCGGTTCTCCTCGTCCACCGGTGTGTAGACGACGATCCGGCACTCCGGCATCCCGTTGACCGACAGCGAGACCGAGGTCATCCGTATCTCGCCGACCGCCTCGTGCCGGAAGGTCTTCACCCGAGGTCCCGGCGGTATCACATCGCCGCTCTCCCACAGCTCGGCGAAGTGCGGGCTGGCCGCCGAGAGCCGGCCGACGAACGACTCCCAGCCGGGCTCGCCCACATGCCGTCCGTACGCGCCGCGCAGCGTCGCCACCATCACCGGCAGCTCCGTCTCGGGAAAGACCAGCGGGCATTTCTCCTCGGGCGCGGTGAACAGGATCCACAGCGCGTTCGGACGTTCGTACTTCTGCATCATCGGGATGTCGAAGAGGTCGTCATAGCCGGCATTGGTCGCGAGGATGTCGTACCGCGCGTTGTACACCACCGCCGGAAGCGGATCGAGCGTGTCGACGATGCCCTGGATCTCCGGGCCGACACCGTCCGCGTCGGCCTGCGGATCCGGTTCGTGCGGCACCTCCGCGAGATGGTAGAGATGCTCGCGCTCGGTCCGGTCGAGCCGCAGCGTGCGCGCCACCGCGTCCAGCACCTGCGCGGAGGCGTTGATCGGACGGCCCTGCTCCAGCCAGGTGTACCAGGTCACGCCCACGCCGGAGAGCTGGGCGACCTCCTCGCGGCGCAGTCCCGGCGTACGGCGGCGGAGTCCCGGCGGCATCCCGACATCGGCGGGCGTCACCCGCGCCCGGCGCCCGCGAAGAAAGACCGCCAGCTCGGATCTGCGCCGTCGGCCTGTGGCATCCCGCACCGTCATCGTTGTCACACCTCCATCGTCCGTTCCCGCACCGCCTCTTGCCAGGTGCTGTCAGTACCAGCATCGGTGGGCTCTCGTTACCCGTACTCGACCGCCCTCAGGCTCGGTGTCATGACGACCACCTCACCCGCGAACCCTCAACACACCCGCGGATCAAGTAAAGACGACGCCACTGACAATGCCGGGGGCACAGCCGCTGTCGGCCCCGCCGCCGACACCGGCACCGGCGTTCGCGGCCGGCCCGGTCTGCTGCTCGCCGTGGTGCTCGCGGCCCAGTTCATGGCGCTGCTCGATGTGTTCATCGTCAATGTGGCGGCGCCGACGATCCGTACCGAACTCGACGCCTCCGGCGCCGGACTCCAGCTCGTCATCGCGGGCTACACCATCGCGTACGCAGTCCTGCTGATCACCGGCGCCAGGCTCGGCGATCTGCTGGGCCACCGCCGGCTGTATCTGGGTGGGCTCGCGGTCTTCACCGTCGCCTCGCTCGCCTGCGGACTGGCCGCGGGCAGCGGCCAGTTGATCGCCTTCCGGCTGGTCCAGGGCGCGGGCGCGGCGCTGATGATTCCGCAGGTGCTCAGTCTGATCCAGCGCAACTTCGCCGGTGAGCGGCGGGTACGGGCGCTCGGCGCCTACGCGGCCGTGCTCGCCACCGGAGCCGCGGCGGGACAGGTGCTGGGCGGTGTGCTGGTCAGCGCCGATCTGTTCGGCACGAGCTGGCGGCCGGTCTTCCTGGTGAACGTACCGATCGGGCTGGCGCTGCTGGTCCTGGGCGCCCGGGTGCTGCCGCGCGACCGCCGCGGTGAACCGGAGCGCGCCCGCGGTCTGGATCTGCCGGGGCTGGTGCTGCTGGCCGCGGCGGTCTCGCTCTTCACCGTGCCGCTGGTCCTCGGCCAGGAGGAGGACTGGCCGCGCTGGACGTGGGTCTCCCTGGCCACCGCCGCTGTGCTCTTCGGCTGCTTCCTTGTGCTCGAAGCCCGGCTCGCCCGGCGCGGAGGCTCTCCGCTGATAGCGCCGAGAGTGCTCCGTATCCCCGGGATGGGCCTCGCGGCCCTGCGGATCCTGCTGGTGATGGCGGTCAACGCGGGCTTCCTGTTCAGCTTCACCCTCTATGTCCAGGGCGGTCTGGGCTACAGCGCGCTGCGCGCGGGACTGACCTTCGCGCCGATGGCCGTGGTCTTCGGCCTGGTCGGACTGACCTGGCGGAACTGGCCCCGGAGGCTGCAACGGGCGCTGATTCCCGGCGGATTCCTGCTGACGGCCCTCTCCTGCGCCGCCGTGGGCTGGGTGCTGCGCGACATAGGCGACGGAGGATTCGCCATGTATGCCGCTTTCGTCGGTGTAGGTGCCGGTCTGGCGCTCGGGTTCAGTCCCGTACTGACGGGCGCGCTGGCGACCGTACGCCAGGAGGACGCGGCGGACGCGAGCGGACTGCTCGCCACCGTCACCCAGCTCGGCCAGCTCATCGGAGTTGCGACATTCGGGACGCTCTTCCTGAACCGGCTGGCGGTGCCGGGCCCTGATGCGCCGGGCGACGCGCTCCTGGTGTGTACGCTCGCGCTCGCCGGAGCCGCGATCCTGGGCGCGGCGGCGGGTCCCGTCAACGCGATGAGGCGGGTCCCATCAGCACGGTGATGCGTCCCGCGATTCGACGACGTCCGGTATAAGCCCTTACCGGGAGGCTTTTTCCGGCTGCCCGCCAGGCTCCGGCGTGGCAGAATCGGACGACCGAAGGGGACGAAGGGCCGGACCGGGAGGGAGAGCCGTATTGTCCGCCAGCAGCATCGAGGAGCCCGATGATCTGCTTGTCCCGGCGGAGGTGCTCGTCGGCCTCAACTGTCCCTCGTGCGGTTCGTCCCAGGTGGCTCAAGTGCTCGGTGACAACGGCGGGATTTCCTACGTGTGTACGGCCTGCGGCCACTGTTGGAGCTGATTGATGGGTGCCCACAGGCGTAAATGCGACTGGTGCGGCAGTGGTACGCCCATCGTTCGCGACATGGATCCGCTCAACCCCGAGTTCCAGTACTGGTGCGAGGAGTGCGCGCGGGCGCTGATCATAAAAGGCGATCCCATCGAGACCTACCGGGAGCTGGAGGGCGAGCCGATCTACGGCCGTCTCCTGGACGAGCACTGCACGCTCAAGCGGTTCTACTCGTTCGCCACGGCCTGACCGTATCCCTTGGCTCTTTGGGCTTCCTGGGATCCCTGGGCTCTCCGGGCCCTGACGGTGTCGCCGAGCAGCAGTCCGATCAGGGCCAGGGCCGTGAGCGGATAGAGCGCGCAGAGGGCCATCTGAAGGCTTCCCTGGGCCAGTTCGGGGCCGCCGGACGGGCGCCGTCCCCACCACAGGGCATACGAACAGAAGATCAGCCAGCCCGCCGCCGCCCACCCGGCTCCCACGCGCACCGCGACATACAGTGCCATCGGCACACACCAGACCCAGTGGTGCGACCAGGAGACCGGGCTGATCAGCAGTGCCGTCGCGGCGCAGCCGGCCACCGCGCCGGCGCTCTCTTCGCGCAGCGCCGCCGCGACAGCCGCCG
>NZ_FMDK01000007.1 GCF_900091995.1 Streptomyces sp. MnatMP-M17 | reverse complement strand
GGGGGCCCCCCCCCCGCCGATCCGCCCGCTGGTCCCGGAACGCGACACGGCGGGTACCGTACGGGAGTTGGAGCTGCGGCTGGATCCGGAGCGCACCGGCCCGCTGCTTTCCACCGTGCCCGCCGTCCTCGGCGCAAGCGTCAACGACGTACTGCTGACCGGGCTGGGGCTGGCTCTGACCGACTGGCTGCGGCGCCGAGGCGCGAGCGCGAGCGGCGGAGTGCTGGTCGATCTGGAGGGCCACGGCCGCGAGGAGGAGCTGACCGGCGACGCCGATCTGTCCCGTACCGTCGGCTGGTTCACCAGCGTCTTCCCGGTCCGGCTCGATCCGGGACCGGTCGATCTGGCCGATGCCTTCGCCGGCGGCCCGGCCGCCGACGAGGCGCTGCGGCGGGTGAGGGAACACCTGGACTCACTGCCCGCCAACGGCGTCGGCTACGGCATGCTGCGCCATCTCAATCCTCGTACGGCACCGGTTCTCGCGGCGCTGGAGACACCGCGGATCGAGTTCAACTACCTGGGCCGCTTCGACGTTCCCGAGGCGACCGACTGGTCGTACGCGCCGGAGGAGGACGTGGCGGACATCGGCTCGGAGCCGGCGATGCGGGAGGGCCACGCGCTGGGCATCAATGTCGTCACGGAGGACCGTCCCGACGGCCCGGTCCTGGCCGCCCATTGGTCCTGGCCGGCGGCAGTACTGGAGGAGAAGGACGTCAGGGACCTCGCACAGACCTGGTTCCGGGCGCTGGAAGCGCTGGTGGCGCGAGCCACCGCGCGTATCGAGGAGAGATGAGAACATGAGCAGCAATCCGTTCGAGAACCCGGACGGCGTCTACTCGGTCCTGGTCAACGACGAGGGCCAGCACAGCCTGTGGCCGGATTTCGTGGACATCCCGGCCGGCTGGACGCGTGTCCATGGTCCCGGAGAGCGCCAGGGATGCCTGGACTACATCGAGTCGCAGTGGACGGATCTGCGTCCGAAGAGCCTCCAGCAGCAGTGAGCCGAGTGAGCTGACGGAGGCGACCCCGGCTCCGGTGGACGGCGCCGGGGGAGGACGGCACGAAGGGCCCGGCACCTGAGCGCGAGAGAGGTCCGGGCCCTTCGTCTGTCGTGCGTGCGCCGCGACCAGGCCGGACAGGGCCTACGAGGCCGGCTGCTCCACCTTGGTCGCCGGGTCTCCGTCCACCGCCGCCGCGAGCATCGGCACCAGCCGGTCCATCGCGTACGGCAGGCTCAGCACCGTCCCCATGGACAGCGCGTTCCCGAAGTCACTCGTCTCGTCGACGAAGATCTCGCGGCCCTGCTTCACCACATCCAGATCCCCGTACGTCGGATCCTTGTGCAGCTTCTCCGCGTTCTTGGCGGCGTCCTCCACGAACCACACCGCCACCTTCTGATTCAGCAGATCGGTGCGCTCCTTGCTGATGTTCGCGCCGAACTTGTCGCCGATCGCCTTGTCGAGTCCGGCCGGCAGGGCGAAGCCGTACGAGGTCAGCACCCGGGACCGCGGGTCCTGGCTGCCGAAGACGAACATGCCCTCGTACGGTGTGGCCATCACGCCCGACGCGCCGTCGAACTCCGGATTCTCCTCGCGCGCCTTGGTGAACTTCGCCTCCACTCCGTCGATCAGCTTCTTCGCCTCCGCCTCCTTGCCGAGCGCCTTGCCTATCGTCTCCGTCTGGAGTTCCCAGGGAATGCCGTAGTCGTTGTACTGCTTCGGCTGCGCGAGGACCGGCGCGAACTTCGAGAGCGTCGTGTACTGCTCCTCGGTGAGACCGGAGTACAGCGCGATGATCAGATCCGGCTTGAGCGCGGCGATCCGCTCGGTCTGCGGTCCTGTGCCGGTGTCCTTGAGCAGTGTGGGTGTCGCGCCGCCGTTCAGCTCGGCCGTGGCCCAGGGCCCGAGCGCGCCCTTGTACGCGCCCAGCCATTCGGTCGTCCCGACCGGGACCTTGCCCAGCGCCAGCACGGCGTCCTGGTCGGTGAGGCCGACCGTGACGATCCGCCGAGGCTCGGAGTCGACCGTCGTACTGCCGAACTTGTGGGCGATCGTGACAGGGTACGAACCGGCCGCCGCGGCGTCTTCGCCCTGTTGCGCCGAGTCGGGCTTCGAGCCCGCGTCCGAATCGGAGCCACCGCACGCGGAGAGGGTGGCGAACAGCAGGAGTACGGACGCGGACGCGGCGGCGAGCCGGTCGGCGCGGAGAGTGCGGGCCATCAAGGAGGTCCTTCGTGTCCGGTGCTTCTCTGGTGGGTGGATGCGGGGGGTGTACGGATGGGCAGTGTGAGATTCCGAGGTCATGGCGCCGTGTCACGACGTCGTGTCATGGCGCGCTGTCACGGTGCTGTGTCGCGGCTGTACGACCACGCTTCCCACAGAGCCGCGTAGCGGCCGTCCGCCGCGCGCAGTTCGTCGTGCGTACCGGACTCCACGATCCGTCCGGCGTCCATGACCACGATCCGGTCCGCGCTCGCGGCCTGCGTCAGACGGTGGGCGACGATCAGAGCCGTACGGCCGTCCACCGCGCGGGCAGCGGCCTTCTCCAGGGCGCGCGCGCCGGCACTGCCCGCTTCCGCGGTGGCCTCGTCGAGGATCGCGACCGGCGGATCGGCCAGCACCAGCCGCGCCAGGGCGAGCTGCTGAGACTGCGCGCTGGTGAGCCGGTGCCCGCCCTCGCCGACGACCGTGGCCAGACCGTCCGGCAGAAGACCGGCCCAGCTCAGCGCGGACACGCGGTCGAGCGCCTCACGCAGTTCGGCGTCGGTGGCGTTGGGACGGGCCAGCCGCAGATCGTCGGCGAGCGGTCCGGCGAAGACATGGACGTCCTGGGTGATCAGGGCGACGGTCCGGTGGAGCGCGGCCTTGTCGAGCGAGTCCAGCTCCGCGCCGCCGATCCGGACCGTGCCCTCGGACGGCCGGTGGATACCGGCGGTGATCTTCGCCAGTGTGGTCTTGCCCGCGCCGCTCGCGCCGACCAGCGCGATCCGCTCCCGAGGCTCGATCGTCAGATCCACTCCATGGAGGACGGGATGGCCCGGCCGGTAAGCGTGGCCGATCCCGCTGAGGCCGATGGACGCGTCGCGTGGCACGGCCGGTCGCTCCACCCGTACGGCGGGCGGCAGATCGGCCACTCCGACGAGCCGGGCCAGGCCCGCCGTGGCTGACTGGGCGTCATCGATCAGCATCAGCGCCGAGTTGACCGGAGTGAAGAGGCTGTGGAAGTAGAGCGCGGCGGCCGTCGCCGTACCGATCGACACGGCGTCGGCGCGTACCAGCAGGAAGCCCGCCACCAGCACGGCCGCGAGTCCGGTGAACTCGGCCAGATGCAGCCGGCTGTAGAAGCGCAGCACCAGTCGGACACCGCGCATCGTCAGCGCCACCACCGACGAGGACCGCGCGGTGACCTGCTCGGTGTGCTCCTTCTCCAGCCGGAAGGCACGTACGGTCCGTGCTCCGCCGATGCTGTCCAGCAGCTGCTGCTGCTGTGCTCCGTACGCGATGCGCTGCTCGGCGTAGAGCGGTGCGGCGTTGCGTATGTACCAGCGCGCGGTGTGCGCCTGTACGGGGACGGCGAGCAGCGCGGCGAGAAGAAAACGCCAGTCGAGCAGGGCCAGCGCGCCCAGGGTGAGGACGATCGCCAGCACCGAACGGGTCAGCTCCGGCAGCGCGTTGCGCACCGCGTCGGCGATCAGCGACACATCGCCGGTGACGCGCGCCGTCAGATCGCCCGAGCCCGCGCCCTCCACCTGCTCCAGCGGAAGATTCAGGGCGCGGTCCACGAACCGCTCGCGCAGCCGGGCGAGTACGGTTTCGCCGAGCCGGGAGACCAGCGAGAGCCCGAGGCCGGTGGCGGCGCCCTGGACGACGGCGACCGCGGCGAGCAGTATCACGGGCATGGTGATCGCACCGACCGGACGGGCCTCGGTGACCACGTCCACGATATGGCCGAGCACCGGCTGGACCACCAGTCCGACGGCCGTCGCGGCGACCGTGGTGACCAGGGCGGCGAGGGCCAGCGGCCGGTGAGGGCGCAGGAGTTCGCGCACCGCGGCGCGGGTGCGACGGGCGGAGGCGGTGGGCAGCAGCGCCCGTTCGTCTTCTGCCGCGGTGTGGTCGTGGTCTGCTGTCGTGCGGTCATGTTCGGCTGTGGTGCGCTCGTGTTTCACGCGAAGACCGCCGTCCGGTAGCTCCCGTGGCGCTGTACGAGTTCGGCGTGCGGCGCCGTGTCGGTGACGCGTCCGTCCTGTACGAGCACCACCCGGTCGGTCACCGCGAGCAGCGCCGGGCTCGTGGTGACCAGGATCGTCGTACGCCCGCGCCGGAACTCCCTGACGGCATCGGCCATCCGGGCCTCGGTGACGGTGTCGACCGCCGTCGTCGGATTGTGCAGGACCAGCACCGGAGCATTGGCCGCCAGTGCGCGGGCCAGGGCCACGCGCTGGCGCTGGCCGCCGGACAGGGACCGGCCGCGCTCGGTCACCGTCGTACCGGAGCCGTGCGGAAGAGCTCCGGCGACCTCGTCCGCACCGGCCGCGGCCATCGCCGCCGTCACGATGCCGCCGGTCCGGTCTGCGGCGGCCGACACATTGCTGGTCACGGTGCCCTCGAACAGATCGGCGTCATGGCCGGCGACCAGCAGGACCTTCCGGATCTCCGCCGGGTCCAGCGTGGTCAGGGCCAGGCCGTCCAGCTCCACGGTCCCGGCGTCCGGATCGGCCACGCGTCCCAGACAGCCGAGCAGCGCCAGGGCGTCGGCCGGATCGGTGGCCACCACTCCGAGCAACTCGCCGGGCCCGGCGTCCAGATCGATGTCACGGAGCGCCGCGTACGCGACACCGCGCAGCCGGACATGGCCGCGTACCGGCACCGGCAGCACGCCCGGGCCCGGCTCCACCGCCGGGGGAGCGGCGAGTACCTTCGCGATCCGCGCGGCGGAGGAACGGCCCTGGGCGAGCTCCGAGTTCACCCAGCCGACCACTTCGAGCGGCCCGAGCAGGAACAGCGCCAGCCCGACGGCCGAGACCAGTCCGCCCAGACTGATGTCGCCCGCGGCGGCCAGCCGGCCGCCCATCAGGGCGACCAGGGCGATGAACACACCCGTCAGCGTGAGCGTCATTCCCTTCTGCCAGGCCTGTGCCCGGGTCGCGCGCAGTGTGGCGTCCAGCGAGGCGCGGCTGGCGGACCGGTAGCGGGCGACGGCCGCCGGCTCGGCGCCGATGCCCTTGAGCACCCGCAGACCGGCCACGAGATCCGCGGCGACTCCCGAGGCCTGCCCGGCGCGCTCCTGTTCGGCCTCGCTGCGCCGCTCCAGCGGCTTGCTCAGCAGATGGCCCAGCCACAGCAGCAGCGGTGTGCCCAGCAGGACGACGAGACCGAGCGGTACGGAGATCCAGAGCAGGGCCACGGCGCTGACGCTCAGCGCGGCCAGCGCGGCCACTGCCTCCATCACCGCGACATTCACGGCGCCGACGCGTTTGGCGTCCTCGGTGGCGGTGTTCACCAGAGCTCCGGGCAGTCCCAACGCCTCGGTGCCGCCCGCCGGATGCAGTACGCGCCCGACCAGCGTGGTCCGCAGTTCATGCGCGGCGGCCACGGCGGCCCGCTCCGACAGCCGTGCGCCATGACGGAAACTGAAGGAGAGCCCGACGTATACAACGGCCAGCACGCCGATCCACAGCCAGAGCGCACCGCCGTCGCCCTCGGCGACGGCCCGGTCGATCACCAGACCGATGAGCACCGGCACCAGCGCCTCGCCCGCCTGGTGTCCGGCCGCGAGAAGCGATGCGAGGACGACATCACGCCGCTGTCCCTCCACCGCCCGCCTCAGGACATCCCGCCCCATCGGGCCTTCAGCCCCCACCGCACTCCTCCGGCTCCCGAGATCTCCACCCATCGATCAGGCGAAAACTTAGGTAAGGCTATACTAAGTACTCGCTGGCTGGCCACCCCCATGGACGGCCGCGAACAGACCGGCCCCGCCTCGTAGTTGCCGGAAAGCGGAGTTCGGCGGGCAGTTATCCGCCTCGGACTACACTTTGAATATCAGGAGGTCGTATGACACACAGTAATCGCCCGATGTCGGGTGGTGCGCCATCCGATCCACTCGGAGACGAACTGCGGGCAGATCTGTCGAGAGCGATGGAGCTGAATGGAATCGGCGGGTTCGTGTGGGATGTCGAATCCACGCGTGTCGTGCTCGATCCGAGCGCACTTGCGATATTCGACCTGGAGCCCGGTGAGTTCGACGAGCAAATATCCACGCTCTATCGGCGGATCGTACCCGAAGAGCGACCTGGCGTCAGGGTGCGGATGGCCGAGGTTCTTGTGGATCCTCGGTGCTCGACAAGTTGTGGTAATTATTTCCGTGTCCGCCGATCGGATGGAACCACTCGGTGGGCGCATTCGCAGGCTGCCATTATGCGTGATGAGTCCGGAAGGCCAGTTCGAGTGGTCGGTGTTCTCCGCGCCGAACCGCATTATGCCGAGGAGCAGTCCACCCTGGAGTCCGAGCGCCGGCACCAGGCAGGCGTTGTCCAGGCGACCACGACGGCTCTGTCCCAGGCACTCGGTGTCGAGGACGTGCTGACGGCTTTGACCAGTCACGAGATTCTGGGCCCGGTGGGCGCTGTGGGCATATCGCTGACCGTTCTTGAGCAGAACAGGCTCCGCCGACTGGCCACCGTCGGAATGCCTCCTCAATATGTACGCGATCTGGAGTACGGCCGGCTCGATGACGACCGGCCGATCGCCGAGGTTTTCCAGACGCAGAAACCGCTGTTCGTCACACGGGCGGATATACGGGCCAATTACTCGATGCTATGGCCTTATATCAAAGGGACAGGATTCACCGCTTCCGCTGTTCTGCCGCTTATGGCTCAGGCCCGGCTCACCGGTGTGCTCGCCATTCTGTACGAGGGCAAGAAAGGCTTCTCGCCCGAGGAGCGGAATCTGCTGACGGCCTTGTCGGCCACCGTCGCCCAGTCATTCCAGCGGGCGCTGCTCTACGACGAGGAACACGCCATGGCGGTGGGCCTTCAGCAGGCCATGCTTCCCGCCAAGATCGAGACGGTGCCGGGAATGAGCGTCGCCGCCCGCTACCGGCCCGCACGGGCCGGTCACCAGGTGGGCGGGGACTGGTACGACGTCATGCCGCTGCCCGAAGGACGCGTCGGCCTGGTCGTGGGTGACGTACAGGGACATGACATCCAGGCCGCCGCCGTCATGGGACAACTGCGGACGGCGCTTCGCGCGTATGCCACCGAGGGACACTCGCCGACGGAGCTCATGTCCAGGGCCTCGACGTTTCTGCGCGACCTGGACACCGAACGTCTCGCCACATGCGTTTATGTCAGCCTCGGTCCCGCCACCGGCCAGGCGGAGGTCGTCCGCGCCGGACATCCCAGCCCGCATATCCGCACCGCCCGTGGAACTGCCCAACTGACCGTGGAAGGCGGCCCGCCGCTCGGCCTTCCGCCCGGTCTCCCGCTGAGCCTGCCCGATCCCGGCGATGTGCCCTATCCGATTCACCACTTTCGCCTCGGCCCGCGCGAGACGCTTCTGCTGTGCACCGACGGGCTGCTGGAATTCCATGACACCGATATGGCCGCCGGCGAACAGCGGATACGGGTGCTTCTCGACAGCGGTCCCGGTCCCGGCGATCTCGATCGACTGGCGGAGCACATCGTCGCCAGCATCGAGGACCGGCAGGGCCAGGAGGACGACGTAGCTCTGCTCCTGGCGTCCCGGACCACTCCGGACCTGTCTGAGGCGAACGCGTAAGCCGGGCGAACGTGCAGGCCGCACAAGCTCACTGCTGAGTCAGTGGTTCCAGGGCGGGCGCGGCCGAGGGAACCGTGGGCAGACCGAGGGCCATGCTGCCCACATGGATCAGCCGGTCCCGGTGTGGTGCCAGGAACGGGGCCGTCAACGGTGTCTCCATCGCACCGGTCAGACAGGACGCCAGGCCCAGATCGGTCGCGGTGAGACACATGGTCTGCATCAGGCATCCGGTGTCGCGATAGACAAGGCTCAGCGACATCCCTTCGTACTTCCAGGTGGTTCGCCCGGCGCAGGACGCGAGATAGATCCCGGCGGGCGGCGCCTCCTTCATGGCGGCGGCGTCGATGACGGTCCGTCGTTGCAGGACGGCGAGTTCATCGGTCCATGCGGAGAGCCGGTGCAGTGTGTGGGTGAACGGATCGTAGTGGTACGCCCCGCCCGCCAGCCCTTCCACCTCGCGCGCCAGCAGATACACCTCCAGGCTGTGGCGTCCGCCGCCGGACGGCGCGGACCGGTGCGTCTGCTCGTACGCGCGCGGCGGGAGACAGCCGCGCACCCGTGCGGTCCGGTCGAGGAACGCGCCGATGAGCGGGAGCGGTACCGGCGACGGAGCGAAGGCACGGACGCTGCGGCGCTCGGCCAGTACCTCGGCCAGCGGGCGGCTCGGAGCGTCGCGGCCGTCGGGCAGCGCGATGATCTCGGTGGCCTCGGGATGGACGAACCGGGCGGGCGGCGGGACACCACGCCGGGCATGCGGGACGGGACCTCTCCCGGCCTGTGCGTGCACGGCGAGTTCATAAGGCGTCCAGCCGTCGCCGCCGGAAGCGACTCCTGCTCCGGTGCCGTCGGCTGTTCCCATGACGTCGGCCGGTGCGCACCGCTGGATGATCCCGGCCGAGGCAAGCCGGTCCAGAAGCGTGCGCGCCTCATCGGCATGGCCGGATTCCCGCCAGCGATCGTGGAGTTCTTCCGCCGTCAGCGGGCGGTCGAGCTGGTGGAGCAGGCCGACGAGCACGGGCTTGACGGAGAACTTCCGCCACCGACGGCAGTCGACCAGGACCGGGCCCGCGCCCTCTCCCCATTCCAGCAGAATATCGGGATTGCGCCGGTAGCGATTCCGGTCGTCCATGCGTCCACTCCCTTCTTTCGTCGGCCGGACTTTCATTGATCAGGTGTCTTTCGTTGATCAGGCCGCTCATCGGTCGCCGTCACAGGAAAGGCAGCGGAAACGGATTCAGCTCGTCCTCGCTGAGGCTTCTCTCGCGTACGCCCATGGCGACCGGCGCCGTGAAGACACGCGGCCCACCACGCCGGTGGAAGTCGCTGCGCAATGTGAGCGGGCACAGGCCGGGCACCACCGTCCTGACCACCGATACACCGCACTCGGCCACATCGATCGGAGTGATGTCGACCGTGATGGTCTCGTATCCTCGGGCGGCCAGCCGGCGGACCGCCTCGTCCACATCGGTCCGGAGCCCGGCGGCGGGCCTGGCGGGCGGGACCTGGTGCAGCGGGCCCTCGTCCCAGAAGGCCAGATGGTGTTGGCGCTCGGGGGAGCAGTAGTAGAGGGAGAATTCGCTGAGGCTGCTCAAAACATCGTCGGGGCCGGGGATTTCCTCCTCCGCGAGCCAGATACCGGCGCCTGTCCGACATAGACATGCCTCTTCCAGCGCTCCGAGGAGCGCCGTGTGCGGATCGAGATCGGCGCGGGCGGTATGGACGACCACAGGCCGGTCGGGCGTGCCTTCCGCGAAACGGACAGCCACGGCCGGGATACCGAGGTCGGTGGTGAGGTCCTTGCAGATGACCGTGGCGCCGTCAGCGGTGACACGGTCGATGATCCGCCGGGCCGGGCCGTCCGGGAGCCGCGCGAGATCCAGGCTGGGCAGAGTGAGCCGGTTCTCCCAGAAGACGATGGCCGAGTCGCGCTCGACGATCTCCAACAGGCCCCCGAGCACGGCGTGATGATATGTGCCGCCGGCGGCCAGACCGGTGGAGATCGGATCGAACCAGGGCTTGTGGTCTCGGGGAAAGCGATACGGCAGATACACCGCGCAGGCCGGCACATACCGCGTCCTGCCGCTGGTCAGCGAGTGGCCCCGGACCCAGTCGATCTCCACGTCCGGGTCGAAGGGTCCGTACCGTGGCCGCTCGGCGTACTCCTTGGCCGAACCGAGAGGGAGTGTGCGCGGGTCGACGGCCTCGTCGCCGAGTGCGGCGAAGGTGGCGCGGACGAGCCGGTCCGGATCGTAGACGCCAGCGGCATAGCGCTCCATGGTCTCGCCGACCGCACAGACCCGGGCGCCGGTCGGATCGCTCTTCACGGCGCCGCCGCGCGCCTCCGCCTTCGCCGGGGAGAACCATGTCGTGGTGGTCACGCCGGCGGTGCGCGCATAGGTGGTGCCGCCCGGTCGGCCGTCGCTCTCGTCCACCCGCAACTCGGGCACGAGCCCGGTCAGCGGATCGACCGCGCCGCGCATCAGCTCCCAACTGGCCCGCATATCAATGACGTTCGCCTCGCCGCGCTTCGGCGGGACGACGGCCTCGGCGCACGCCGGGCAGTTCGGTGTGTGGAACAGCGCGTGACGCGTACGCTCCAGCGAATCGTGGTCGATGTCGGTCAGCACCGGGGGCTCGGTCCGCGGCTCCGTGGTGAGGGCCCTGAGCATCTCATGGGCGAGGATCCCGGCGGCGATGGCGGTGGTGGGCCAGGCCTCGCTCTCCGCCGCGCCCAGCAGCACGTCGAACGGCAGATCGGCGACCGGCTGCCACGTGTGATTGGCGCGGATGCGCCGTACGAGACAGACGGGACAGGCGGTACGCGGCGGGGCGAGGGTGGCGAGGAGCAGACGTGTCGGTGTGCTCAGGTAGGTCATCAGCGGCGTGCCGCCGGCGAGGGAGAACCGGGTCCAGCGCCGGAGTTCGGACTCCGCCAGGCCGAGCGGCAGAAGTACCGCGTCGGCGTCCAGGCGTTCGGCGTCGGTGTCCGCGCTCCGCTCGGCGACGACCACTCTGACTCCGGCCCGGATCAGGAGTGTGGCGGCCTCGGCCGTCAGCAGCCCGTCGGCGGCCAGGGCGACCGTGAGGTCACTCCGCTCTTCCTCCCGTCCATAGAGAGGGTGAGCACGCTGTCCGTCGCCCAGGTGCACAAGGCCGCGGGTGCGCATTCCCTCGACGACACGATCCGGTACGGCATCGAGTGTGAGGAGGCCGTGCTCTCCGCCATCCGGAGCGGGCACTCCGGCCGGGACGCGGAGAGTGCCCGTACTCGCGCAGATATACAGGTGGTCGTCGCGCGTGGCGAGCCGTACATCGCGCCGTGGCGTAAGGGTGTGGGAAGCGGAGCGTGGGGTGGCCGACGGGTCCTGGGGTGATTCCAATTCTGTCCGCCTTCGGGAAAGTGATGCGTACGAGAGTGATGCGTACGACGACGCCGGGAGTACGCGGGAGTACGCGGGAGTACGAAGGTGCCTCCCTGCCCATGGCAAGACAGGAAGACACCTGTTGCGCTACTCCGTCGGCTCGGCTTCCCGCTCCGTCACATCCGACACGGCGCTGAAGCAGCTGTGCCCGGCGAAAGCCGCCTCCGTCTCAGGAATCGACATTTCTTCGAAGAGTTCCTCGTTTTCGGGCATGACGGTTTCCTTTCTCGGAACGGCATTCCTGAAATGCGCTGTCGTTATGACTCAACAGAGCCTCGATGGCGCTTTCTTCATTGCATGGCACGTTCGAATAAACCGTCAAGAGAAATCCGGAGAGTTGCCGGGAATCGCCAGCGTGTAATTGTATGACGTATTGTTAAATCAAGGGCAGAGGTGTTCCTCGCCCTTCGGCCCCCACCTCGTACGTTCATCGCCACGCGCCACCGTGCCGCACAGCAGCTCCGTCGTCGTCCCGTCGCTGCCGCCCCGCAGCACCGCGAGCAGTTTGTCCTCTGTAAGCCGTCCTCCGCCCGCGGCGCCGTGCGCGTCTATGCGGCCGGTGGCACCGTCGAAGCCTCCGCCGCCCAAGCCCTGGTAGAGCACGCCTTGCAGCAGTCCGCGGTCGAGGCGGTCGTCATGTCCGCCGGTGGTCCGCCAGGCCTGGTCGATGCCTTCGGCGAGATAGCGCAACGCGTCCCAGGCGAGCGCGACATGGCCGTCCTCGCGCATGGCCGCCGTCCCGGAGCTGTGATCGCCGCCGTACGCGCGGTCGTACGCGGCGAGGAAGGCCGCGGCCTCCGGGCTCCGTGCCGACAGTTCGGGAGCGTAGCCGTGGGAGACGTAGTAGAGCGTGAGGCCCTTGAAGTCGTCCCAGGGACGCTGCTCCTCCGTCAGTGTGTTGGTGACATCGTCGCCGCCGAGCACACTGATCTTCGGGCAGTCGCCGGAGATACGGGCGATCTCGGCCAGGAAGAGCTGGAACTGGCTGGCCCGCGCCGACCACACCACCGCCGTCCGCGGCTCCTCACTCACGGCACGGCAGACCTCGCGGGCCAGATCCTCCACGGTCGGCACCGGCCGCCCGCCGAGCGCACCGGGCACCGGCCCCGGCTCCGGTGCGTCGGTCGGGGTGTAGAGGAGTACGTCGGTGCGCTCCTGCCCGTACGACGCGAGAAAGGCCGCGGCAAGGCTGTTGCTGTAGGCGTCGGTGGCGTCGGCGACGAGACTCACCCGGCGCACCTTCCGTCCGCCCGTGGTCATCCCGGCGGAGGCGAACGCCGCCATCAACTCGCCGGCGCGCGTATCGGTCGGCGCCGTCTGGTAGTAGTGCTCGCCCTGGCGGAGGAGTTCATCGGCGGTGCCCGAGGTGCCGACCATCGGGATGCCCGCCGTGTCGAGGGTATGTATCGCCTCGTACGTATTGCGGCGGCTCTGCCCGAAACCGACGACGCCCGCGATGGACGGATCGCTCGCGGCGAGCTCCACGATCCGGTCGGCGACGGCGGGCGCGTCCTTGAAACGGTCACCCGCGTTGGCGGCGAGCACCCGCAGCGGGACACGCTCGCCGGAACGCAGCGCCTGGGTGTTGATATGCCCCTGCGCCAGCGCGATACCGCGCAGCTCCGCCAACGTACCGCCGCGCACCGGGTCTTCGGCGTCCTTACCACCGGTGAGCGGGCCGAAGTAGACAACGGTGCGGCGGCCGGGGCGCGGATCCTCCCGGGGCCGGCCCGCGAGCTCCCTGTCGACTTCCTCGTTCTGCCGCTCGATCTGCTGGAGCACGGCCCGTAAAGCCTGCTCGCTGGGCTCGTCGCCGAAGCCGGCCGCGCCTTCGGCGACACCGACACACTGACCGTCCGTACCGAGGAAGGTGGAGCCCTGACACGGGTCGTCCCTCTCGCGGCCTCCGACGTCCGGGACGAGGAAGAGAGCGGCGGCGAGTGCGAGTGCGAGCACTCCGATGCCGAGCACTCCGGCCACCTCGGCGCCGGGACCCCAGCGCGGCGACGGCGTCACCAGCGTGGGCCAGCGGCCGAGCCAGTACACCGCCGCCTGGTCGTCCTCCGGTCCCTCGGCCACCGGTACGACGATGCCGGTCGGCTGGCCCGGTGTCATTCCGCGCCGCTCGATGTTGATCAGCTCGGCGCCGGCGTGGGCGAGGCCCGAGGCGTTGATATCGGGGATGCGCGAGGCCAGCGACCGTACGCCGCCCGCCACCGCGAACACCGACGTGCAGCGCAAGTCCTCCACGGCGGAGCGCAGTTCACGCAGAAAGCGCTGCACGCGCGAGTCCGCGGGCCCCGCGTCGTCGAAGAGAAGCACGAAGCGGGACGTGCGACGCCGCCGCCACGGGTTGAGGAGACGAGGCCGGCACGCCTGGTCGAGATCGGCGAGCAGGGCATGCATGAGCACCCGGTCCATACGCTCCGGCTCACTGGCGGGCTCGCCGTGTACGAGGTCGAGCGCGGAGCGGAAGAAGTCGGTGGGCGGGCTGCCGTGCTGGCGGCGCACCCACTCCGCGTACCAGCTACGGCTGCGGGCCCGCCCGAGCATGCGGCGGTTGGCGCGCCAGCCGAAGAAGGC
>NZ_FMDK01000772.1 GCF_900091995.1 Streptomyces sp. MnatMP-M17 | reverse complement strand
CCGTCGTGGCGCGGCCCGCCGCCGCCGCGCCCGTAGGACGGGCCAACGCGCTCGTCGGACGGCCGCCGCGCCGCGCCGGGCCGAGCGCCCTGAGCCGCTCCGTGAGCGAGGCGGCGTCCGCGCGCATCGCGGGCAGTGTGTCGTGGTGAGCCTCCGTCATCTCCTTGGTGAGACGGCCGAGTTGGTCCTCACTGATGGGCAGCTCCCAGCCGCCGCGCGCGCGTCTCACTTCATGGCTCCTTCGGACATCGGCCGAGCGTTGGCGATCGGCTGGAAGACTTCGGGAATGGTCGCGCTGCCGATGGCCGCGGGCAGTCTGGGCGCGTCCGTCGGGATCTCGATCAGGCTCTCGTGGCCCGAGGCGAGCAGGGACTGCACGGCCAGCAGCGTGGCGCGGTGCTGCGCCTCGACCGGTGCGACGGACGCGAAGAGCCGGCGCAGCTTGGTGTCGGCGACCCTGGTCACATTCCTGGTGTGGGTCCGCGCGGCGGCGTCCTCCAGATGCAGGGCGAGCCTGACCACGTCCGCCGGTGTCTTGACGGACGGCAGCGTCCGGGTGACGACGGCCTCGTACGTCTCGTCGGGCTGGGTCTGGGCCTGGCCGCCCGCCTTGGCCGCGGCCTCGTTGAACGCCTTGACATGCGCCTGGTGCTGCTGGGCGGTGGTGTCGAAGAACTCCGCGACCGTCTTGGGCCCGTTCTTGACGAACGGCAGCGCGAGGGCATCGCGGTAGAGGCTGACCAGCAGGTTCTCCAGTGCCGCCGCGGTCTCCAGCGCCGTGATGTCGTTCTTCGACGCGGCCTCCGCCGCCGCGAAGTCGGTCAGCGCGCTCCCGGTGATTCTGCGGGCGTCGCTGTTCAAGTCCTGCGACCGCTCGGTCAGTTCCTCCAGCAATCGGGTGTCGATGTGCTCCGCGCCCATCACGCCCCCTTTCTGCTCGGCGCCCGCGCCACCGCGGGACTCTCACCGACACATTCGCGAGGAGGCGGCCGGTGGATCGCCGACCGCACCGACGGGAGAGGGTGTTTCACCTCATCGGCCGAGCAATACGGGGCAGAAACGATACGGACGTGAGCGCGAGAGGCACGGGCGGGAGCGGTATGGGCGGAAACGGCACGGGCGGAAACGGCACGGGCGGAAACGGCACGGGCGGGAGCGGTACGGCCCGTACCGCTCCAGCCCGTGCCGAGCTCACTCCCCGCTCACCCCGTACTCACTCCTTGACCGCGCCCGAGTTGGCGCCGTTGACGAAGTAGCGCTGGAAGCAGAAGAACAGCGCGGCCACCGGCAGGGTGGAGAGCAGCGCGGCGGCCAGCTTCAGCGGATACTGCGTACCGCCGCCCAGACCGCCCGAGACAAAGCGGGCCAGGCCCGTGGTGAGCGTCTCGTACTGGCCGGACTGGGTGGCGACGAGGAAGTGCGTGAACTCGTTCCACGATCCCTGGAACGACAGGATCGTCAGAGTGATCAGCGCGGGTCTGGCCATCGGCAGGACGACGGACCAGAAGATACGGAACACACCCGCGCCGTCCACCCGCGCGGCCTCCTCGACCTCGCGCGGCACCGACTCGAAGAACTGCTTCATGATGAAGATGCCCGCCGCGTCCACCAGCAGCGGCAGGATCATGGCGGTGTAGGTGTCGAAGATCCCGAAGGTGTTGAGCACCAGGAACTTCGGGATCAGCAGCGCCACTCCGGGCACCGCCATCACCGCGAGGACAAAGGCGAACAGCACTCCTCGGCCCCGGAAGCGCAGCCGCGCCAGCGCGTACCCGGCCATCGAGTCGAACAGCACACGGCCCGCCGTCACCAGCACCGCCACCAGCGCGGAATTGCTCAGCCAGCGCAGGAAGGGCACTCCGTCCCCGGACTCGCCCAGCCCGAAGAGCCGCTGGTAGGCGGCGGTCGTCGGAGTGGTGGGCAGCAGCGAGAGCGGATGCGAGGCGGCGTCCGGATCGGTCTTGAAGCCGGTCACCAACTGGAGCGCGAACGGCAGCAGATAGAGCAGGGCCACGCCGACCACCAGGGCGTATCCCAGCACCCGCAGCGGCACGGGGAACCGTGGCAGCACAGGTCGTCCCTGCTCGCGCGAGGCCCGCCGGTGACGGGCCCGCTCGGCCCGCCCGGCGCGGGCGTCCCGGTCGCTCACGGCCGTACCGGTGGCGGTCATCGTTTCCTCCCGGTGCGCGCTCCGCGCTCCCGCAGCGCCCAGCGCTGGAAGGCGGTCAGACAAAGGATCAGGGCGAGCAGGATGAACGCGATCGCCGCGCCCTGGCCGAAGTCCGCGTTGTCGAAGCCCGCGGAGTACGACAGGAAGGCGGGCGTGAGCGTCGTATTGCCCGGCGCGCCCTGGCCCATCACATACACCTGGTCGAAGACCTGCCAGGTGGAGATCAGTCCCAGCGTGAGCACCAGGAACAGCACGGGACGCAGCGCGGGCAGCGTCACGTACCGCAGAAGCTGACGGCGGCCGGCGCCTTCCAGCGCCGCCGCCTCCTCCAGCTCGCGCGGGATGTCCTGGAGCGCCGCGAGGAAGATCAGCATGAAGGTGCCCGAGGTGGTCCAGACGGACAGCAGGATGATCGTGCACATCGCGACCGAGGGGCCTGAGAGCCACTCGAACCAGGACAGTCCCATGACCGAGTGGTCGGCCAGCATCCCGGCCGGCCGCTCGGGATCGACGATTCCCAGACCGCCCAGGACCAGCGAGAGCACTCCGCGTGGATCCGCGAACCAGTTCGGTCCCTTCACCCCGATCCACGACAGCAGGGAGTTGACCGCCCCGCTGCCCTGGAACAGGAAGAGGAAGACCGTCGAGACGGCGATGGAGCTGGTGACCGAGGGAAAGAAGAACGTCGTACGCAGGGCGCCGCGCCCACGCAGGATCTTCTGGTTGACGATCAGGGCCAGCGCCAGCGCCAGCCCGGTCTGGAGCGGCACGGTCAGCAGCACGTAGTAGGCGTTGTTGCGCAGGGCGGTCGCGAAGAGCGTGCGGTCGAGACCGTCCTGGGTCAGCAGGGTCCGGTAATTGTCCAGGCCCACGAAGTCGGCTTGGCCGGAGAAGGGATTGGACTGGCCGTCCCAGCGCAGCAGGCTCACCCACAGCGCCATCAGGATCGGCAGCACCAGGAACAGACCGAGGATCACCACCATGGGGCTGACGAACAGCCA
>NZ_FMDK01000947.1 GCF_900091995.1 Streptomyces sp. MnatMP-M17 | reverse complement strand
CGGCCGGATCGCCGCCGCGGCGCGCCGCCATGACCTCGGGGATCGGATGCCCGGTGACCTTGCGTACGGTCTCGATGACCTCGCGTACGGAGAAACCGTTGCCGTTGCCGAGGTTGCAGATCAGATGCTCGCCCTCGGCCGCCGCCTCCAGCGCGCGCAGATGCGCCTCGGCGAGATCCGCGACATGGATGTAGTCGCGTACGCAGGTGCCGTCCGGCGTCGGATAGTCCTCGCCGAAGACGGAGATCGACTCGCGCCGGCCGAGCGCGACCTGGAGGACGAGCGGAATGAGATGCGACTCGGGATCGTGTCGCTCACCGCAACTGCCGTACGCGCCCGCGACATTGAAGTAGCGCAGCGAGACGGCCGCGAGACCGTGCGCCACGCACTCGCCGCCGATCATATGGTCGACGGCGAGCTTCGAGGCGCCGTACGGACTGGTCGGAGCCGTCGGGTCGGACTCCGTGATCGGCGTGGAGACCGGCTCGCCGTAGGTCGCCGCGGTGGACGAGAAGACCAGCTTGCGCACGCCGGCCGAGCGCATCGCGGCGAGCAGCGCCATGGAGCCGCCGACATTGTTGTCCCAGTACTTCTCGGGCCTGGCGACGGACTCGCCGACCTGTGAGGACGCGGCGAAGTGCAGCACCGCGTCGTACGAGGAGTCCAGCCACTCGGCGGAGTCCTGGATCCGGCCCTCGATGAACACGGAGCCCGCCGGGACCGCCTCCCGGAAGCCGGTGGAGAGATCGTCCAGCACGGTCACCTCGTGCCCGGCCTTCAGCAGATGGGCCGCGACCACGCTGCCGACATATCCCGCACCGCCCGTGACCAGGTACTTCTTGCTCACTCGCTCGCTACCTCTCGCAGTCGCTCGGCCGCGGCCTCCGGTGGCACGTCATTGATGAACACGCTCATGCCGGATTCGGAGCCCGCGAGGAACTTCAGCTTGCCCGAAGTGCGGCGCACGGTGAAAAGCTCCAGGTGGAGCGCGAAGTCATCGCGCCCGGCGGCCCGGAACGGCGCCTGGTGCCAGGCGGCGATATAGGGCGTGGGCGGTTCACCTTCGCCGAAGATCCGGTCGAAGCGCTTCAAGAGTTCCAGATAGACCTGTGGGAACTCCGCGCGGGCCGCGTCGTCCAGCGCCCGCAGATCCGGGACGCGGCGGACCGGATAGAGATGCACCTCGTACGGCCAGTGCGCGGCGTACGGCACGAACGCCACCCAGTGCTCGCCCGTCAGCACCACCCGGTCGCCGCCGGTCCGCTGCGTACGCTCGCGCTCGACAAGGTCGTCGAAGAGATTGCGGCCGGTCGCGGCCCGGTGCTCGCGGGCGGAGCGGAGCATCAGCGTGGAGCGCGGCGTGACGAACGGATACGCGTAGATCTGCCCGTGCGGATGGCCGAGCGTCACACCGATCTCCACGCCTCGGTTCTCGAACGCGAAGACCTGCTCGACCTGCGGCAGCGCGGCCAGCTCCGCCGTACGGTCGGTCCAGGCGTCCAGCACCAGAGCGGCCCGTTCCTCGGAGAGGCCGGCGAACGAGGCGTCATGGTCGGCGGTGAAACAGACGACTTCACAGCGTCCGGAGTCGCCCGCGAGGGAAGGGAAGCGGTTCTCGAAGACGGCGACGTCGTAGTCGGAGTCCGGGATCTCGCTGAGCCGGCCGTCCCGGGAAGGGCAGAGCGGGCACTCGTCGGCGGGCGGGTGGTACGTACGGGCCTGACGGTGCGAGGCGATGGCGACCGAGTCGCCGAGCAGCGGGTCATGGCGGATCTCGGAGGCGGTGGCGACGGGACCGAGAGGCCTGCGGTCGACGGCGTTCCGTACGGCGTCGTCGCGGGAGTCGTAGTAGATCAGCTCACGGCCGTCGGCGAGCCGCGTCACCGTCTTCTTCATCGGTCGCCCTCTCGCCTACGTCACCCGCATGGCCCACACCGTTCAACAGAACCGAACACAACAAATCACAAACCAACAGCAGCGTCAATGCGGGAAGGACGCGTGAGCAGATGGGCAGGGACGCGTGAGCAGGGTGAGCCGGTGAGCCGGGCGTGGGCCGACGGCCCCGTCCCCGTACGCGGCGCCTCGTACGTCCGCGCGCCCTCAGTGATCGCGGGCTTCGGGCCGCCGTGGGTCGGCCGGCACCGCGCGGTCCAGCAGGCCCGTACGCGCCGCCAGCGCCGCCGCCTCCAGCCGGGAGCCCACGCCCAGCTTCATCAGCACCCGCTGCACATGCGTCCTGGCCGTGCTCGGCGCGATGCCCATCCCGGCGGCGATCAGCCGGGTGTCCTCGCCCTCCGCGACCCGCACCAGCACCTCGATCTCGCGCGGAGTGAGCATCCGCAGCAGCCGCTGTCCCTCGTCGTCCGGCTGGACCGCCGGATTGAGCAGCTCGGTGAAGGCGCCCTGGAGCAACTGCGGCGCCACCGCCGCCTCCCCCGCCCGCGCCTTGATCATGGCCCGTTCCACGCCCTCGATGCGCTCGTCGTGGCGCACATAGCCGGAGGCGCCGGCCGCGAAGGCCGCGGCGATCCCGCGCGGGTTCGGTACGGGACCGAGCACCACCACGGCCACCTGCGGCCGCTCCCGTTTGATCCGTACGATCGGGTCGAAGGCGCCCGGCTCGGCCGGCGCCGCCGTGCCCAGCAGGCACACTTCCGGCGCCCTGCTCACCACCAGATCGGCGACGCCCGCCGTGGGCGCCGCCGCCGCGAGCACCCGGTGCCCGCGCAGTTTCAGTGCCGAGGCGAGCGCCTCGGCGAGCAGTCGGTGGTCGTCGACCACCATGAGCCGAACGCCCATAGAGAAAGCCCCCATCACCGCAGAAAACTGGCCCCCCGGCCTCCTGACCCGGCAAGCTACACGCTTGTTCGAGATCGCGCGCCCCCTACTGTTCAGAAGCCCCCCGGATTGCCGAATTCCCGGCCATTCAGGACTAGTCGGCGACAAAGGCCGCTATGGGACGCGCCACGATCGTACGGAACGGGCCTCGGTCCGTGGATGTACCGCCCACGGGCCGAGGCCCACCGCTCGCCGCAACCACCGCCCGCCGCGCTACTTCGTCGTGAACGAGACCGCGAGATACGACGTGTCGTCCAGCGACGAGTTCGACGGCTTGCTCAGCATGGTCTCGGAGAGGAACATCCGGCCGTCCCCGTAGAGGATCTCGGCGTAGTCCGCGGAGAAGCTGGTCTCCGCGTCCCTGACCGCCTTGTCGGCCGGATTCTCCATCAGCACCGTCTCCTTGAACGTGCCGCCGTCGATGGAGATGATCTGGCCGCCCTTGTCGTACGGCGGCACCTTGTACGCGATGATGTTGCCGCCGTCCATGCGCAGCGGGAACATCGTGTAGCGGTCGCCCGCGTCGGCGCGGTCCGAGGTGCCCTTGCCGGTGGTGAGGTCGAAGGAGACGATCTCGTTCGTGTCGCCGTACTCGCCGCCGCCCTCGTGTCCCTCGGTCGGCAGATAGAGCCTGCCGTTGCCCACCACGAGCTTCTGGCAGGACTCGACCTCGGTGGAACCGCACCGCGCCGCGTATCTGTCGGCGTCGGCCGGGATCTTGGCGAGCAGCTTGCCGGTCTTCTCGTCGATCGAGAAGAAGTCCGAGATACCGCTGCCGTCGCCCGCCGTGTCACCGACGTCGGCGGCCACCACCAGAGGCTTGGTGGAGACGATGCTCGCGTAGGCGACACCGACCGGCATCTTGTAGGAGGAGAGCGGAGCGCCGGTGACCGGGTTCAGAGTGTCGATGGAGATCTGCGGATCGTCGTACGAACCACACTTGCGGGCGGCGACCAGACCGGCGCCGCCGCCGTATCCCATGTCGTAGCAGCCGTCGGCGCTGACCTCGGGCTTCCAGCGGACCGCGCCATTGGTGAGGTCGAAGGCCGCGCCGCCGTCCGTGCCGCCGGCCGCGACCGTCGTACCGCTGAGCGTGATCTCGTCGAACCGGACCTTCTCGTCACCGGCGTTGGAGCCCGTGACCGACTTGGTCCAGAGGAGCTCTCCGGCCTCCAGGTCGATCGCGCCGACCTCGGTGCACTTCTGGTACTTCTCGGCGGCGGTGCGCTTGGCGGGCTCGAAGGCGATCGCGGTCTTGTTGTCCTCGGTGACATGCTTCGTCGCCGCGCACACCTGGCCGGGCAGCGGGATCGACCAGATCTGGTTGCCCTTGTCGAGGTCGAATCCGACGATCTCGTTGACGCCCGTCTTCACATAGGCGGTGTCGGTGATCCAGGAGCCGCTGACGCCGGTGACATCGGTGACCTTGGGCGTCGGGAGCTGGAATCCGGACTTGGACCTGACGTTGGCGGGCACCTTCTCCGTGCCACCGCCGCCGATGGCCTCGTCGCCGACCTTGCCGTCCTTGCCGCCCGTGGCGCCCTCGGTGGCGCCGGACGAGGTGCCCTTGGACTCGTTCTCCTTGCCGTCACCGCCCGACGAGGCGAACCAGATGCCACCGCCGACGATCAGCACCACGGCGACGGCCGCGGCGATGATGATCTGCGTCTGGGTGGACAGCTTCTTGCCGCCGCTGCCACCGCTGCCGCCTGCTTGCGGGGGCTGCTGGTACGGGCCCTGCGGGCCCATGGGCTGTGTCGGATAGCCGTACGAGGGCTGACCGGGCCGACCGGGCTGGGCGGGATAGCCGTAACCGGGCGGCGCGGGATAGCCGTAACCCGGCGGCGACTGCGGCTGCTGGTGCGGATAACCGTACGGAACGTTCTGCGCGGGCGGCGTCGGAGCACCGTACCCGTAGCCGCCGGGCGGCGGTTCCTGCGGAGCGCCGAAGCCACCGGCCGGAGGCTCCTGCGGGGCTCCGAACTCTCCCTGCGGCGGCTCGTTGGGCGGCTGCTGAGAGGGCTGAGACGGCTGAGGCTGGGGCGACTGTTGGGGCGACTGCGGCTGCTGAGGCGGCTGCGTCATGGCGTACGTACCTCGTCGGAAGGGCTCGGGGGCGGGAAGTCGGTGGCGTACGGAGTGGCTGGACGCGTAAGTCCCAGATCCCAGCGGGTCCGGTCGGCGTCACTCACCGGTGTCACTCACTGGTGTCTCTCACCGGAGTCACTCACCGAACGCCATCATGGTCGACGTCTTCATTTCCTCTTCGTCGTTGCTCGCGCTGACCCGGCCGCTGGTCACAAAGAACCGGCCGTCCACATAGTCCAGTTCCGCCGAGTAGAAGGAGCTCTCGATCCGGGCCGTCGACGCCGGATGCTGCTGGAGCACCGTGGGTGCGCCGCCGCTCGCCGCGACCGTCGCTACCGCGCCGCCCTTGTCGTACGTCGGGTCCAGATACACCAGCACCTTGCCGCCCTCCATCCGCAGCGGCGTCATCTGCCGCCCGGCGGGCGCGTCGGCACGCCACTTGGCCTTGCCGGTGTCGAGGCTGAAGGCGACGACCTTGTTGGTGCGCTCGGTACCGCTCGTCTCGGCCTCGGTCGCCATGTAGAAGGTGCTCGCGTCGGCGGCCACTCCGACACAGCCCTCCAGATTGCTGCCGAAGACGACGAAGCCGCCGCCGCAGCGCGGCGCGAACTTGTCCTTGCCGCCCGCGAGTTGCGAGCGCAGGGTGCCGTTCGCGTTGAGCGCGAAGACGCTCCAGGACTTCTCGTCGTCGTTCTTGGCGGAGATGACCAGCGGGTCGATCGAGTAGACCTTGTCCACTTCCCAGTTCTTGGCGAGCTTGTAGGTCCATCGGGCCGTACCCGTGGCCGGATCGAGCTCCTGGATCTGGTTCTGCGTGGTCTCGTAGTCGCCGGTCGGGCAGCTCTCGGCGGCGATGAGCTTGGCGCCGCCGGCGAACGCGTACGGCTGGCACTCACCCGGCAGCTTGCCGAACAGTTCCTTGCCGTCGCTCATCCGGTAGGCGTTGGAGTTGCCTGTGCGTGCGGCGGTGACGGTGTTGCCGCTGATCGCCAGCGTGATGTCGGTCAGGATGTCGAACGTCCCGGACTCCTGGACCTCCTTCTTCCAGCCGCCCTTGCCGGTCTTCAGATCGACCATCTGGAGCTGGTTGCAGAGGCTCTTGTCGGTCGTGCCGTCCTTGATCCCGATGACGATCTTGCCGTCGGCCGTGGGCGCGACGGGCGCGGAGCACACCTCGGCGGGCAGCGGAAGCGTCCACTTCTTCTTGCCGTCGGCGGCGGAGTAGCCCACGATCTGCCGGTACATGGCCTTGACGACGGTGTCCCCGACGAACCAGGGACCGTATACGTCCGCGCCGTTGCGAGGCAGATCCACATCGTTGGTCTGGAGCCAGAGCACCTTGGACTCGCCGTCCTTGCGCCCGGCGTTGAGATCGTCCTGTTCCTCGCGGCCTCCGCCGGTGCCGTCGCCCTGGTCGACACCCTCCGAGGCGCTCGGCTCGGCGTCCTCGCTCTTGCCGGCGGTGGGCCTGGTGTCACCGTCACCGCTGCCGAGGGCGAACCACGCGCCGCCGCCTATCAGCAGCAGCGCGACGGCGGCTGCGGTGACGATGCCGGGCGTGGACCTGAAGAAGTTCCTGCCACCTCCGCCACCGCCACCGCCGCCACCGCCGCCGGGCGGCGGGACGGGCGCTCCGGGGAACTGCTGAGGCGGGGAGCCGTAGCCGCCGGAGGG
>NZ_FMDK01000632.1 GCF_900091995.1 Streptomyces sp. MnatMP-M17 | reverse complement strand
CCCCCGCCTCTCCCGGTTCAGCTCCGTCACCCGCGCCCTCAGCACCTCGTTGGGCGGCGCCGGGTGGACGGTCTGCGGCGGACAGTCCCACTCCAGCCCGCCGCCCGGCGGCCGTAGCTGGACATAACCGCTGTCCAGGCTCATCACCCGCCCCACACGCCCGTCGCGCGAATCAACGGCGTACGAACCGGGCTCAGGCGTGTACGTCATCGCCGGCCCCTTCCTGTACGGCCAGCACGGCGGCGAGCCGCAGCGCGGTGCCGAGATCGCAGCGCCCGAGATCGACCAGCGGTACGGGCGCGTCGCCCAGACACGAGGCCGGGACGATCCGCAGCCCCGGCAACACCACCCCCACCCCCGCGAGCCCGCCCCGTAACGCCTCCGCCGCGTCCTCGGCGGCCCGTACGTGTGCGGCAACCATGCGCCGAGCTTCTCTTATGTCGTAGGTAACCATGTTTTGGCGTCTCCACGCTATGTATCTGCTTTCACCACACAGCGTGGTCGCCAGTGGCTAGCCTGACCAGACATGGCAGACCAACACACCTACGTGTTCCGGAGGAGCGCCCATGTCCCAAAACACAAAGCCGCTTGACCCGTCGTCATCGCCGCGCGCCATGCTCGGCGCGGAGTTGAGGTATCACCGCGAGAAAAAAGGCATGTCCCAGGGCGAATTGGGACAACCGCTGTTCGTAAGTGGTGCGTTCATCGGGATGTTGGAAATGGGCGTACGCAGGATGCAGCCGGAGTTCGCCGTCAAGTTCGACGAGATCTTCGGGACGGAGGAGTACTTCTTCCGCAACTGCGAGGTGCTGAAGAAGTCGAAGTACCCGGATCACTTCGCGGAGGCAGCGGAGGCCGAGGCGACGGCGGTGATGATCAAGGAGTACGCGCCAGCGCTGATCCCAGGCCTGTTCCAGACCCCGGGGTACGCGAAAGCGGTGTTCTACGCTGGACTGCCAACGGCGACGGACGACACGGTCAGGGAACGGGTAGAGGCGCGACTGGAACGCTCCGGCCTGCTCCAACATCCAACCAAGCCAGTGGTATGGGCGGTACTGGACGAGGCCGTCCTTCGCCGGGTCGTCGGGGGACCATCTGTGATGGCAGAGGCACTGCGGCACATCGCAGCGCTGGTTCGTAGCCGCCGCATCATCGTGCAAGTGCTGCCGTTCACAGCGGGTGGACACCCGGCAATCGAAGGCGCCCTCAAACTGATGGCGTTCGAGGACGCGCCCAAGCTGGCCTACCTTCAGGGCTTCGAATCGGGCCAGTTGGTCGACGATCCGGCAACTGTAATCCGGTACGAACTGGCTTACGATCTGGTCGGGGCCAGCGCAATGTCACCGGAAGCGTCCTTGGCCCTGCTGGAATCAGTGGCGGAGGATTACGCGCATGAAGAGCAGCAGCCCTGAGTACGACCTGAGCGCAGCGTCCTGGCACAAGTCGAGCTTCAGCGGCCCCAGCGGCGGCGACTGCCTCGAAGTCGCCGACGGCCTCACCGGCATCGTCCCTGTCCGCGACTCCAAGAATCCCACCGGCCCCGTCCTCACCTTCCAGGCAACCGCCTGGTCGGCATTCGTCACCCAGGTCAAGGCGGCCTAACAGGCGGCCGGTCACCGGGGCCCGCCGTCGAGCGGGCCCCGGCAAAAGGCAACAACCGCCAGCGGTCGGTCAGGCGTAGAAGTTACGCTGCCAGCGGTGCTTGGCCAGTACGGCGAGCTGGTCGGCGGTGAGCGGACGGCCGTCGCTGAGGGCGGTGTTGCGCTCGACGTTGCGTACCGTACGCATGCCCGGGATGACGGTGGAGACCGCCGGCGAACTCAGCACGAACCGGAGCGCGTTCTCGGCGATCTCGTCGGATGTGATGCCGAGGTCGGCCACGATCGCGGCCACGTGCTGTTCGACCTGGGCCGGGCGGTCGTCGCGGAAGTAGCGGTTGCGCCAGTCGCCTTCGGGGAACGTCGTGTCGGCGGTGATGCGGCCCGTGAGGCCGCCCTCGTCCAGGGCGACCCGCACGATGACACCGACGCCGTGTTCCTCGCAGGCCGGGAGCAGTGTGTCGGCGGGAGCCTGGTCGAAGATGTTGTAGATGACCTGCACGGTGTCGACGGCGCCGCTGCGGACGAGGGCGAGGGCGTTGTCGGGCTGGTGGTCGTTGATGGAGACGCCGAACAGGCGGATCTTTCCTTCCTGCTTCAGTTCGGCGATGGTCTCCAGCCAGTCGCCGCGGCCGACCCATTCGTCGCTCCAGACATGGAACTGGAGGACGTCGAAGTGGTCGAGTCCGCTGGTGCGCAGACTGGTCTCCAGGCTTTCGCGGATATGCGCGCCCGGGTAGGTCTCGGCCGGGTCGAGGCCGTCGGGCGCGGGCCAGACGCGGTTCTTCGGCGGGACTTTGGTCGCGACGAGGACCTCGCCGCCACCGGTGCCGTTGCCGGAACCGGCGCCCGTGGCGGCCCGCTCGCGGACGACGCGGCCGACGATGCGCTCGCTCTCGCCGTAGCCGCGGGCGGTGTCGATGAAGTTCACGCCGAGATCGATGGCGCGGTTCAGGGCGCGTACGGATTCGTCCTCCGTGGCGCCCACCCAGGCCGACTCACCGATGCCCCAGGCGCCGTAACCGATCTCGGACACGGACAGTCCGCTGCGTCCCAGCTCGCGGTAGCGCACAATCATCCTCCACGTCGTGGTCCTCGGCCCGGCGTCCGGGCCGAGGACAAGCCTAGGCGCCTCACCTATCGTGGAAAGGGTGCTGGAGTGGACCGACCACGACGTGGACGGACTCCTGGTCCGCGAGGCCCGTGACCTCGGGGTCCAGGAGCGGGGCAGGATATTGCTGGTGCCCGGGCCCATGCATGGCTGGTGGGCGTACGAGCGGTGGATGCCGGTGTTCGCGGAGGCGGGCTGGACGCCGCTGGCGATGTCGTTGCCCAACCACACCGGTTCCCGGGCCGTACCGGAGGCGGAGTTCCTGACGTATACGCCGGGCGACTACGCGGCTGCGGTCCGTACGGTCCTCAGCGGCCTCTTCCCCGATCTCGACCCGGACTTTCAGCCGCCTGTCCTGCTGGGCCACAGCATGGGCGGGCTGGTGGCCCAGTTGGTGGCGGAGGCGTATGTGCCGTACGCACTGGTGCTGGTCTCGACCGTGGGGCCCGGACAACTCGGGCCGATGCGGTCGACGGCGTACCCGAAGGACCGTCCGGTGACGATGACCAGGGAACAGATCCAGGAGGTGTGGTTCCGCCATATATCGGAGGAGGAACTCGACGTACTGATGGCCCGCCTGACGCCGGAATCGCCAAATGTGATC
Source organism: Streptomyces sp. MnatMP-M17 (assembly GCF_900091995.1). Taxonomy (GTDB): domain Bacteria; phylum Actinomycetota; class Actinomycetes; order Streptomycetales; family Streptomycetaceae; genus Streptomyces. Next base: position 870 of record NZ_FMDK01000632.1, on the reverse strand, counting down.
AACCAGTACAGCAACGGCAGCGTCACCGTGGATCCCAGCACCATCCGCTGCCCGGTTCTGGTGGTGGGCCCGGAGAGCGACCGTACGCCGGTCCACGACACCCACACCATCGCGAAACTGCTGCGCGCGAAGCCGGTCATCGTCCCGAACGTCGGCCACGACATGCCACTCGAACACGCCGGCCTGCCCGCGGCCTCAACCATCATCGCCTGGCTGGACACCCTGGCCCCGGCCGCTCCGTAGCCACGCCGACCGCCTCCCCGCCTGGACCTGTGTGATCGTCGCTGTCGCACTGATCGCCTGGTGGAGATGCGCCCGGTACGAGATTGACGGTCTGACCGGCAGACGCTTTCCACGCCGGGCCTCGCCGGGACGCCGGTAAGACCGCCGTCCTGAACGGCGGTCAGGCCGCCGGTCAGGCCGACGTCCGTTCGCGTTCCGCCGCGCTGCGTTCGACGCACAGTTCGTTGCCCTCCGGGTCCGCGAGGGTTGTCCAGCCTCTGCCGTCCGGGAGGCGGTGGTCGGCTACGAGAGTCGCGCCGAGGGCGAGGAGACGGTCGACTTCCTCGTCGCGGGTACGGTCCTGGGGCTGGAGGTCCAGATGGACCCTGTTCTTGGTGGTCTTGGGCTCGGGTACGACGATGAACAGCAGCGCGGTCCCGGGCGCCGTCACCAGCGCCTCCGGGTCGCCCGGATGGTCGTCCTCCGCCACCGAGCCACCGAGGACCTCGGCCCAGAAACCGGCGAGGGTGTACGCGTCGGCGCAGTCGATTGTGATGTGTCGTATCAGGGACGTCATGCGCGTCACTGTCGTTCGCCACGGCCGACCCTGTCCAACGGATTTCGCCCGCCCCGGCGGCCCTGCCGGTC
>NZ_FMDK01000475.1 GCF_900091995.1 Streptomyces sp. MnatMP-M17 | reverse complement strand
CGCCGCGGCGATCGCCGCGGCCGACGCCGCCGGCCGCGGCGACGGTTGAGGAATCCGGCCGGACTCGACCGCCTGTCAGTCCATTTGGCGCCGATGCGCCGTACGGCGTCGGGCCGTCCTGGACGACCGTGTCTCACTGTCCCTGCGTGCACGAGTGCTTACTTCCGGTGCCCTGGCCTCTTTGCGGCCACGCTTCTTCGCGGTGCTCCCGACGACTTCACCGGCCGTATCGCCGACGTCCTCGACGGTCTCCCGGACCCCGTGTCCCACATCCTCGACCGCTTCGCCGGCCTCGCGCCCTACGTCCTCGACCGCTTCGCCGGCCCCGTGCCCTACGTCCTCGACCGCTTCGCCGGCGCCTCGGCCGACATACTCGACGGCTCCTCCGGCGCCGTGTCCCACCTCCTCGACGGCGCGGCCCGTGCCACGGCCCAGTTCGCCGACGGCATGACGGGTACCCGTTCCGACCTCCTCGACGGCCGCGCCCACACCTCGCGTCAACTGCTCCAGAATCTCCGGGTTCCGGTCGATCGTCGTCAGTACGCGATTGACGATGGCGGCCACATTGCCGAGCCGGACCTTGAGCTGGGCCTGTGCCTCCACGCCCTTGATGCCGAGTTCCACCTTGCCGAGTTCCACATCGGCGCCCACCTGTAGCTTGAGGAGATCCAGGACCTCGGCCCGCAGTGACACACGCGCGGAGAGGTCCTCGACCTCAAGATTGATCTCATCGATGTTCAGTACCGGCACATCGAGGTAGACGTCCGAGGGGCCCTCGTCCACCATTTCGTCCCCGACCATCTCGTCCGTCGGGTTCTCCTCGGCTTCGAGGCCGCCATACTCGGCTTCGGCGTTTTCGGCGTCGTCCATGATGTCCGCACATCCTCAACGATTCGGCCCCTCAAGCAATTGTCGGCTTCACCGGTGCCGGACGCAATCGACGTTCGACGGCTGAAAAAGACTACAGCCGTGATCATTCCTCATGGAGTCACTCGAATGGCATCACCACGACATGCCGGGCAGAGTGGAGAGAGGAGGCAGGGCCGTCGGCAGGGCTGGTGACTCTCAGGTCGAGCCCGTCGAGCACTCTGTTTTCGCATACCTCATCGCTTACCTCATCAAGGTGCCGGCGCGTAGATCCTCATTGCGGGAAGGGGCGTCCTCCAATGGCAGCCGACGAAGCCACTCTGGCGGGCAGCAAGGAAAGCACGGTCAAGGGAAAGACCACCATCGCCGACTCGGTCGTCGCGTCCATCGCGGGCATCGCGGCCCGGGAGGCATCCGGTGTCTACGCCATGGGCGGAGGCATGTCCCGCGCCATGGGAGCCATGCGCGGCAAGATGCCTGGCTCGGACGACTCCGCCGCTCGCGGTGTGCAAGTGGAAGTCGGTGAGAAGCAGACCGCGATCGATCTGGGCATCGTCGTCGAATACGGCTCACCGATCACCGAGACCGCGGGCAATATCCGGTCGAATGTCTCCGAAGCCGTGGAGAGCATGACCGGACTGGACGTGGTCGAGGTGAACATCGGCGTTCTCGCCGTCCATGTGCCCGGAGCCGACGACGAAGAAGAGAGTGAATCGTCACGCGTGCAGTGAGACGGGACCGTCCGGTGAGGCGGGCGCCGGTCGTAACCGAACAATGTGATCAAAGGTGGCACAGTCATGGATCAGAGAACCAAAGTGGCCCTGGCTTCGGCGGTGCTGGGCGGCTATGTGCTCGGCCGTACGAAGAAAGGCCGGCTCGCTCTGACCGTCGCGACATTTGTGGCGGGCAAGGGCCTCGGCGTCGATCCGAAGCAACTGGTCACCGACGGAGTACGACGCCTGGGAGAGATTCCGGAAGTCGCGGAGTTGCAGGAGCAGGTGCGCGAGGAAGGCATGGACGCGGCGCGAGAGGCTCTCTCGGCCGTGGTCGGCCGGCGTGTGGGCTCGTTGAGCGACTCGATCAGCAGCCGCGCAGTCAACCTCGGTGGGAAACAGGAGGAGCGGGAGGACGAGTACCCGGAGGACCAGTACGAGGACGAGGAGTCCGAGGAGGATACGGAAGACGAACCGCCCTCGGGCCGTCACCGTACTCGGGAGTCCGATGAACTCCGGCGCAAGAAGCGTCAGTCGGGCAGGGCTCCGGGCAAGGGCGCTCCGGCCGGGAGGGAGGCCGGGAAGACAGCCTCCCCGAGGAAGAAGACAGCCTCGCCGAGGAGGAAGGCGGCCAGGACATTCCCTACGCGTGACAGCCGTCGGAGGTAGGCAGCCATGGTGAAGACAGCGGAGAAGGTCCGCGACGCCGGAAGTGCGGTCGTCGGTGGAGTGCGCGGAGAGATCAAGCATTTCGTCGGTATGGAACTGGAGCACGCCGCGGCGAAGGCGGCGGAGAAGCTCAGTGAGAAAGTCTCCGGAGTCACGGAACAGCTCACACAAGTCGCCGAGAGCGGAGGACAGTTGTCCGCCATCGGCTCCCGTGTCCTGCATGGCGAGTCGCCGCTGAAGGCGTTCTTGAGCGAGAAGGCGAAGGCGGCGAAGGACAGTTTCGTCGAGCGGGTGAAGGGTGTCTTCGGCGGAGGGCGCGGCCGGAAGACCGGTGACACGAAGGTCACGAACATCGTTGAATTCATCGATGTGGGAGTACCGCTCCGGACCGCCTACGACCACTGGACGCGGTACGAGAGATTCGGTGCTTTCACCAAGGGCGTCAGCAGTGTGACGAAGAGCGACGACGTGACGAGTGACTGGCGGACCAAGGTCGGTCCTTCGACGCGGAGCTTCAAAGCCACGGTCCAGGAGCAGATACCCGACGACCGTATCGTGTGGACGTCGGAGGGATCGAAGGGCGCGACCCACGGCGCTGTGAGCTTTCATGAACTGGCGCCGAATCTGACCCGGATCGCTCTCGTTGTCGAGTACTACCCCTCAGGGTTCTTCGAGAAGACGGGCAATCTGTGGCGTGCCCAGGGCCGTCGGCTCCGCCTCGACTTCAAGCACTTCCAGCGGTACGTGACGCTCACCGATGAAGATCCCGAGGGCTGGCGCGGCGAAATCAGGGACGGCGAAGTCGTACGTACGCATGAGGAGGCGATGGAGGAGGAAGCGGCGGAGGACGCCGAACTCGACGAAGCCGAAGAAGGGGACGCCGAAGAGGACGGCGCGGAGGGCGAGTCCGAGCACGACGACGAGGTGCCGGCCGCGGACGAGGCGCGGGCCGCGGACGGCTCCGTCAGGAGATGACGGAGCCGTCGCGGCGCCGACCGCGATGTCGCCGCTCCGGCGAAGTCCCGTCCGAAACATCGGCCACGGCCGTCGCGAATTTCACTTCCGTGCCTTTCTCTCCTCTCCTGGATACTTCTGGACACTCCTGGATATGTGTCGCGGAACGCCTGGTGCCCGGCCGGGAAGCCGGTTACGCTGAGCGGCCGGACGGCGGCCCAGGGGGGAAGTCATCATGGCCGGACTGCTTCATGAGCGGCGGTAACACCCATATCGGCAATGTGGCCGAGTACAATCGTCAATTCTTTCCGGCGCAATTCCGCAGCGATCATTTACGGTCGTGGGACATCGAAGGCCATCACTACGCGGGGCTCGCGTTGTTCTATTCGGCCGATCCCGGTCCGGTCTTTCTGCCGCTGCGTTTCGACCGTGCCTGGCTCGACATGCAGCGCGGATATCTGCACTGGCCCCATGTATCGCTCCACTGGACAGCGGGTGAGCCCGGCCTGTCCGATGTGCTCGCCGCCGATCCG
>NZ_FMDK01000308.1 GCF_900091995.1 Streptomyces sp. MnatMP-M17 | reverse complement strand
GGGATAGACGCCGGGAGCGCCCGCCGTCGCGTCGTCGGCGGGTCCCGAGGTGAGCGCAGGCAGCGCGCGCCGGGCGAGGCCGCGCAACAAGGGTGACTTTCCGGCGTCCTCGCCGCAGAGGCCGAGGGAGCCGAACAGCTCCCGCACGCCGCCGTATCCGGCGCCGCCCACGACCTGACGGCACGAGCCGTACAGCACCGCCATGTTCCGGCAGGCGTCGGTCTTCAGGAAGGCCCGGAGCAGGCTCGTCTTCCCGATACCGGCCGGCCCCGACAGCAGCACCAGACCCGCGCGCCGGGCGCGCGCGGCCTCGGCGTGGCGCGTCAGCACCCGTAGCTCACCGGCGCGGCCGACCAGAGCGCTGGACAAACCCATGAGATCGGCCTGATCCAGCATCAAGGTCTCCTCGCATCTCGGGGGACACAACAGACGCACTGACTCGTCGATGGCATCCCGCACAACAAAGTTGAAGGAACAACAATCGACTGGACGCGCGGGTGCGTGATCACGGATCCCGTACCCATGGAGCCTCTGGCGCCGGTGGCTCCGGGCGCGCTGAGCAGGTCATCGACCAATCGATGCCTGGGGACTACCCCGCGCGGACTGGATCACTCACCACCGTCTTGCAGACGCCAGAACTCGCCCGGAAAACGAGATCGTGTTATACGGGCAACGGCGCGGTTTCCCGGGCAGAACACCGCGCCGGAAGAGCAACTCCCTTCCGGAGTACGGCGTTCGGCGGTGTCCGGTCCTCGGCGGCATCCGGTGTTCGGTGTTCGGTGCTCCGTGTGGTGTGTGAGGATGGTGTGTGCAGGAGGAGATGGTGGTGCGTGGCCCCGGAGGCCGGACCGTGGGCGTCAGCCGCGGGACTTCAACCGCCGGACGTCAGGTGGTTCCGCAGGAGCGCGATCACAGCGGGCGCCTGGGCGCTGAGAAAGAAGTGCCCGCCCGGGAAGACCTTCAGTTCGAACGCTCCCGTGGTGTGTCCGCGCCAGTCCTCGGCCTCGTCCAGCGTGGTCTTCGGATCGCTGTCGCCCGTCAGCACCGAGATCGGCGCCCGGACGACCGCGCCCGGCTCGCACCGGTAGGTCTCGATGGCACGGTAGTCGCTGCGGATCGCCGGCAGAATGAGGCGCAGGATCTCCTCGTCGCCGAGCAGGGCCGAATTCGTACCGGAGAGCAGCTTCAGCTCCGCGACGATCCCGTCGTCACTGAGGCGGTGCACCTTCTCGTCACGGTGGCGCGACGGCGCACGCCGCCCCGAGGCGAAGAGCCGGGAGAGCTCACCGCCGTCCGCCTCGTACCGCCGCGCGACCTCGAAGGCGAGCGTCGCGCCCATGCTGTGCCCGAAGAACGTCGTCGGCCGCGCGTGCAGCTGTCTGCGCAGGGCCTCGTAGACCTGGTCGGCCATGGTGTCGATGTCGTCGGGGCTGATCTCCTTGCGCCGGTCCTGACGTCCCGGATACTGCACCGAGAACACCTCGGCCACGGACGACAGTTGCGCGGACACCGGGAAGTAGAAAGACGCCGAGCCACCCGCGTGGGGGAAACAGAAAAGCTGTCTCGGGCTGTCCGGTGCCTGATGGAAGCACCGTGCCCAGAGGCTCTCCTCGGTGGACGTCGTCATCGTGTCGCATCCTCCTCAGACCTGGGTCGAGCGATCCGGACCGCCCGGCGGTCCGCAACTGCGGAACATCCGGGACCCGTACGGCATTGTCACACGGATCAACAGCCGTTACGGTCCGGTGCCCGGCCACCCCATTCCACTAGGGCGGACAGTGGGAAATTCCCTAGTCTCTGCGCGCTCCGCGGTGACGGAACCCACGCCGGGCGCCCGGCCGGACCATAATCGGCCAGACGGCCCGGGTCGCTTCCGGCCAGACGACCCGGATCCGCTGTGACGACCCGGATCCGACGGCCCGCATCCGACGGCCCGGAACTGTCCTCAGGACAGGCCCAGTTCGTCATCGAGGAGCGCGAACACATCGTCGTCCGACGCCGTGTCGAGATCGAACTCGCCGGTGCCGCCCGCCGACTCCCGGCGCAGCGCCGCCCACTTCGTCCTCAGCACCTCGATCCGTCCCGCGACTTGCTTGAACTCCTGTGCGTCGACGGTCAGTTCCGCGATCTTCTTCTCCAACTGGTCGAGCACGGCGAGTACGGAGCCGGCTCCGGTGACCTCCTCCGTGACGAGCTGGGAGTGGAGATGCTCCACGACATCGGCCGCTGTGGGGTAGTCGAACAGGAGGGTGGCGGGCAGCCGCAGTCCGGTCGCGGCGTTGAGCCGGTTCCTGAAGTCCACCGCCGTCAGCGAGTCGAAGCCCAGCTCCTGGAACTGGCGCGTGGCCCCGATCGCTGTACCGTCCGTGTGTCCGAGCACCATGGCGGCCTGGTCCCGTACCAGCTTCAGCAGGACGTCATGGCGCTCCTCGTCGGTCAGCCCGGTCAGCCGTCGCGCGAGCGCGCCCGCCGACTGCGGAGCGGCTGTGGACGTGGCGGCGGCTGTGGCCGACCGCCGGGAGGTCGTACGGATGAGGCTCCGGAGCAGCGGCGGAATTTCGCCCTGGGCGGCGCGCAGGGCCGGCAGATCCAGTCGTACGGGGACCACCAGCGCCCGGGTGCCGATGGCCACCGCGCCGAACAGTTCCACGCCCAGGTCTGCGGAGAGCGGCGGCATGCCCGAGCGCGCCAGCCGTCGCATGTCCGCCTCGGACACGGTGCCGGTCATCCCGCCCGACCGCTCCCACGGGCCCCACGCCAGCGATACTCCGGGCAGCCCTTCGGCCGCGCGGCGTGCCATCAGCGCGTCCAGGAAGGTGTTGGCGGCGGCGTAGTTGCCCTGGCCCGCACCACCGAACACGCCGGCCACGGACGAGAACACCACGAACGCGGCGAGATCGAGGTCCCGGGTCAGTTCATGCAGATGCCAGGCGGCATCGGCCTTGGGACGCAGTACGGTGTCCAGCCGCTCGGGTGTCAGCGATGCGATGGTGCCGTCGTCCAGCACACCTGCCGTGTGCACCACGGCCGTCACCGGATGCTCGGCGGGCACCGCGGCCAGTACGCCGGCCAGCGCGGCACGGTCGGCGACATCGCAGGCGGCGGCGGTGACCTCGGCGCCGAGACGCGTCAGCTCGTCGACAAGTCGGCGCGCGCCCTCGGCGCCGATTCCTCGGCGGCTGAGCAGGAGCAGCCGCCGTACGCCGCGTTCCGCGACCAGATGCCGGGCGAGGACACCGCCCAGACCACCGGTTCCGCCGGTGATGAGTACGGTGCCGCCGCGCTCCCAGGTGTCGGAGTCGGACAGGTCGGACGGGTCGGTTGTGCCGGACGGGTGGGTCGGGTTGGTCGAGTCATCCTCCGTGGCCGGTTGCGGGAGAGGCGCGCGTTCGAGCCTCGCGGCCCTGATCTCGTGCCCGCGGAGCACCAGTTGCGGTTCGTCCGAGCCGATGGCCTTCCCAAGACGGGTGAGGCCGTCGACGGCGGGAGCCGGATCCTCGGAGCCGGCCACCACCGGGTCGAGATCCAGGTCGAGATCCAGTAGAGCGAAGCAGCCCGGATTCTCCGACTGCGCCGACCGCACCAGGCCCCAGACGGCAGCCGCCGCCAGATCGGACACACCGCCGCCGTCCACCGCCACCGCGCCGCGCGTGACGAACAGCAGACGCGATCCGGCGAACCGGTCCTCGGCCGACCAGCGCTGGACCTGCTCCAGCGTCCTGGCCAGGACGGCGCGTACGGATCCGGGTACGGTGCCGGCCTCGGCGTCGGCCGTCTCACCGCGTACCGGGATCAGCACCACATCCGGCGCCGGGCCGTCCGCCGCCGCGAGCGACGCCAGATCGTCGTACGCCTCGACGCTCGGGCCCGATGCGGCTACGGCGCCGGCGAGCCCGAGAAGGTCCGGCCCGACGAGGGCGACCGACTCGGGCACGGCCGGACCGGCCGGGACAGGGATCCACTCCACCGTGAACAGCGCGTCGTTGCCGGTTCCCGCGGATTGGTTCAACTGCTCGCTGGACACGGCCCGTACGAGGAGCGAGTCGACGGAGGCGACCGGCGCACCGGTGGTGTCCGCGACCGCGATCGACACCGCGCCCTTGCCTCCGGACGGCGCGATCCGTACCCGTAGCGCGGAAGCGCCCGTCGCATGCAGCGAGACGCCCTCCCACGAGAACGGCAGACCGCCGGCGCCCTCCTGGCCGTCATCGGCGAGGAGCGACGCGTGCAGGGCCGAGTCGAGCAGCGCCGGATGCAGACCGTACGCTCCTGCCTCGGTGCCCTCCGGAAGGCTCACCTCGGCGAAGATCTCACCGTCGCGACGCCACGCGGCCCGTAGCCCCTGGAACACCGGGCCATAGGTGAAGCCGAGCTCCGCGAACCGTTCGTAGCAGCCGTCGAGTTCCAGTGCCTCGGCGCCCTTCGGGGGCCACACCGTGGCGTCGAAGCCGGTGTCCACCGTCTCGGCACCACTGGTGAGCGTGCCGGTGGTCAGCGTGCCGGTGGCATGCTGCGTCCATGGCGCGTCGGCGGCGTCCTCGGGCCGTGAGTAGATGCCCACCGTACGACGGCCCGACTCGTCGGGAGTGCCCACGGCGACCTGCACCTGTACGGCGCCGCGCTCGGGCAGGACCAGTGGCGCCGCGAGCGTAAGCTCCTCGACACGGTCGCCGCCCACCTCGTCACCTGCACGAACGGCCAGCTCCAGCAGAGCGGTTCCGGGCAGCAGGATCCGGTCCATCACCCTGTGGTCAGCGAGCCATGGATGCGACTGCACGGAGAGCCGCCCGGTGAACAACACGCCCTGACCGGCTGCCAGTTCGACGGCCGCGCCCAGCAGCGGATGCCCGGCGGAACCGAGCCCGGCCGCGCGCACATCACCGGCCCCGGACAGCGAAGCGGCCGGCCAGAACCATTGGTGCTGGAAGGCGTACGTGGGCAACTCCACCCGCCGCGCACCGCTTCCGGCGAAGAAC
>NZ_FMDK01000899.1 GCF_900091995.1 Streptomyces sp. MnatMP-M17 | reverse complement strand
GGCGGGGTCGCTCACCTCGTACCCCGCCCCCTCCGCGGCCCTGGCGATCTCGTCGACCTCACGCCGGTCCGCGTCCGGTCCCACGGCGATCGCGATCAGCGGCACCGGGCGTCCCGGATCCACGAGTTCCTTGAGCTGCTTGATCAGTTCGCCGCGGGAGATGCCGTCGTCGTCCCGGTTCGAGCCGTCGGTGAGCAGGACCACCGCGTTGAACTTGCCCTGTACATAGCCCGCCTGGGCCTCCTTGTAGGCGGCCAGGGCCGTGTCGTACAGCCCGGTGTCACCGTCCGGGATGGGCTTGAGCGCGGTGATGGCGCCGGACAGCCGCTTACGGTGCGTGCCGCCCTTCACCGGCGCACCGAGCCGGAGCGTCTCCGTCAGCTTGCGGTAGTCCTTGGCGCCGTCCAGCCGTGTGCTGAACTCCCACAGGCCGATCTCGTCCTCGGGCGTGAAGGTGGCGAGCGCTTCGAGCAGCGAGGCCTTGGTGACCTCCATCCTGCTCTGTCCCTTCCGTCCCGGCACGGGTGCCGTCATCGAGGCCGAGGCGTCCACGACCGTCGTCAGCCGGGCGCTCTGCACCGTCACCGTCCACAGGCCGAGCGCCTGCTGGATCGCCTCCGACGACGGCGGAGCGAGGTCGCTCTCCGCGAACGGCTGCGGAGAGAGCCCGCCCGCCGTACGGACCAGCCCGGTCGGCACCGGAGAGTCCGGCGCGTCCGCCGCCCGGAAGCCGTGCTGCTCCAGCGTGCGGTACGAGGGCTTCTCGCCGAGCAGCAGCATGAACCGCATGGCGGCGCGGCTCTGGTCGGTGGTGAGCCTGGTCACGTCGACGAGGTTGTACGGATAGTCCAGTGCGGGCGCGCCGTCGGTCGGATACAAGAGGCTCAGATTCGCCGAGCCGTCGCCCGCCGAGTTATGGGCGTAAGCGGCCTGTTCGGAGAGCAGGACCGCCTCGTTGGGGCGCGGGCTGTTCTTCCCGGCGCCCGCCGAGCTGTTGTCGGCCGCGAGCGTCCGGAGCACCTGGGCGTCGGTGTCGGAGACGCGCCGGGTGAGCAGCTTGGCCGTGGCGGCGGTCCGGGTGTCGCTCTTCGGCGCCTCCTGCCGCGAGGACTCGGAGATGCTGCTGAGCGCGAGCAGACCGGTGGCGCTGCGCGCCGGATCCGCCGCACCGAGGAGCAGCCGGTCCGTCTCGGTCGCCATCGCGGCCAGACCGGCCCAGGTATAGGTCTTCCGGGGCCAGCCCAGCGCCTCGGCGGACGCGGGCGCCGCGGCCAGGGCCACCGGCGAGAGGGCCACATTGCCGGCCGGAGTCAGCGGGACGCCGCTGCCCGCGGTCGTGGCGCGGTCCACCCAGACATCGGAGTCGGGCACCCATATCTGGAAGTCGGGAGCGGCGGAGCCGGTGGTGCCGGCCGCGAGCATGTCCGCCACCTTGTAGTTCTCGCGGGCTTCGACCCGTACGTCGAGACAGCGGCCGTCCGAGGTCACCTGGTCCCGGCGGGCGCGGTCGGCGACGGCGCGCAGGGCCGGAGCGATGTCGGGCGAGGCCACCAGGTCCACCCGGACCGGAGCGCGCTCACAGGGACCGCCGAAGGAGAGCAGTCCGCTGCCCACCGCGATCCCGGCTCCCGCCGTCACGGCGAGGACGAGCGAGACGGCGATGGCGATGCGGCGGCGGCGCGGCGAACCGGCCCTGCCCACGCGCCTCACGGGCTTGTGGGGCAAGCTGTGACGTCCCATGGTCCCCGGCCTGTCGTACGCGATCTTCGTACCTGCATTCGAGACCCTAGCGGCACCGCGCGCGGCATGGGACGGGAATGGCATGGGACGGGACACACACTTGGAGGCGGGCGTGCAGGCGGAGGCGGGACGGGTGGCCGGTTCTTTTCCGGAGGAGGCCATCTCACGGAGGACTCTGCGGTCCGAGACGGTGCTCGTGCTGGCCCTGTCGCTGGGCGCGAGCGGTGTGTCCGCGCTCATCAGCTTCATCGGCTCGCTGACAAAGCCGGGAGCGCTCAGCGACCAGGCGGCCTCGCTCAACTCGTCGGCGGCGCCCGGGCGGCCCTGGCTCGATCTCGCCTGGCAGCTCTTCGGGATCACCACCGCCCTGGTGCCGGTCGCGCTCGTCGCGCATCTGCTGATCAGGGAGGGCAGCGGACTGCGCGCCATCGGCTTCGACGGCCGGCGGCCCTGGTCGGATCTGGGCCGGGGCACGCTGGTGGCGGCCGGTATCGGCAGCGCGGGGCTGGCGTTCTATCTGGTGGTGCAGGCCGTCGGCTTCAATCTGACGGTGGTGCCGGAGTCGCTGCCTGATGTGTGGTGGAAGTTCCCGGTCCTGATTCTCTCGGCGGTGCAGAACTCCGTACTGGAGGAAGCCATCGTCGTCGGCTATCTGCTGCGCAGACTCGGACAGCTCGGCTGGACTCCGATGGCGGCGCTGGCGGCGAGCTCGGTGCTGCGCGGCTCGTACCACCTGTACCAGGGCATCGGCGGCTTCGTGGGCAACATGGTGATGGGCGTGGTGTTCGTGCTGCTCTACCGGCGGTGGGGACGGGTCGGACCGCTGGTGGCGGCGCACGCGCTCCTCGATATCGGCGCGTTCGTCGGGTACGCGCTGCTGGCGGGGAAGGTGGACTGGCTGCCTACGGTGTAGGGAGCAGTTCGCCGTCGATGACGGTCACCGCCCGGCCCGTGAGCAGTGTCCGTTCACCGCGTGACGATGTACGGACGAGTCCGGTACGGGCGGAGGCCTGGATGCCGGTCAGCTCCGTACGGCCCAGCCGCGCGGACCAGAACGGTGCGAGCGCGGTGTGCGCGCTGCCGGTTACCGGATCCTCGTCGATCCCGACGCCTGGGAAGAAACCCCGGGAGACGAAGTCGTAGCCGCGACCCGGATCCTCGGCGGCGGCCGTGACGATGATGCCGCGCCGGGAGGAACCGACGAGCGCGGCGAAGTCCGGGACGAGGGAGCGTACGGTCCGCTCGTCGGCCAGCTCGACCAGCAGATCGCCGACCTGTTCGGAGGTGTCGTGCACCGAGACCGGCCAGGCACCGAGCGCGTCCGCGACCTCCTCCGGGATCTCCACGGGAGTCAGTGACGACGTCGGGAAGTCGAGAGTGAAGGCGCCGTCCTCGTCCGCCGTGGCACCGAGCACACCGGAGCGCGTGGCGAACCGTACGGCGCTCATCGCGCTCCCGGTGGAGCGCAGCACATGGGCGGTGGCCAGCGTGGCATGGCCGCACATGTCCACCTCAGTGGCCGGTGTGAACCAGCGCAGCGCCCAGTCGGCGTCGCCGCCGGGCGGCAGCGGGTGGGCGTAGGCCGTCTCCGAGAGGTTCACCTCGGCCGCCACCCGCTGGAGCCAGCCGTCGTCGGGAAAGCCGTCGGAGTCCAGGACCACCACTCCGGCTGGATTGCCCGCGAAAGGGCGGTCGGTGAAGGCGTCGACGATTCGAATCCGCATCTTCTGAGCCTATGTGGGCGGCGGGACCGGCGTGGAGACCGGCGTGAACGTGAGCGCGGACGTCGACGTGTCTGGGATGCTTGCCGATCGATGTGTTCCGATATATCGTTGACGCATCGCGACAGATCAACGATGAGAGGAGCGTAGCGATGCGTTCACATGGACATGAGCACGGTCATCACGGGCCGGGATCCGGTCACTGTGGGCCCGGTCACCAGGGCCACGGCGACTTCGAGGGACGGCGCGGGGCCTTCGGGCCGTTCGGTCCGCCCTTCGGCGGTCCGTTCGGCGGTGGCGGGCGTGGTCGCGGCGGTGGCCGGGGCCGGGCGCGCCGCGGCGATGTGCGCGCCTCGATCCTGGCGCTGCTGAAGGACCGGCCGATGCACGGGTACGAGATGATCCAGGAGATCGGCGAGCGCAGCGGCGGGGGCCGGGGGGG
>NZ_FMDK01000738.1 GCF_900091995.1 Streptomyces sp. MnatMP-M17 | reverse complement strand
CGGGGCCCTGGCCGGCCGCCGCGCGGCGCGCGGCGAACGCCTCCCGGGCGCGGGCCGGCCGGTAGCCCTCCAGACGAACCGTTTCCGCGCCGACCACCACCGCGTCGGCGAGCCCGCGCAGCGTTCCGAAGATCCGCATGTCGGCGGCGGAGGAGATGGTCTGCGAGCGGCCGTCGTGCTGGGCGGCGCCGTCGAGCGTGGACACCATATTGGCCCGCAGCCAGGGCCTTCCGTCGGCCCGGGCCGCCGAAGGGTACGCGTAGGCGTCCGCCAGTTCGTCGAGCGTCCACTCACGGTCCGCGGCGGCACGGTCCTCGGCGGCACCCTCCTCGGCGCGGCCCTCGGCCGGGACTGTCTGATCGGTCACAGGGAACAGGCGTCGCATGCGAAGCAGTCTGGCACGGCGCATAGAGTGAAGAGTTGTGTCGTACTCCACCGCCGCCTCCGGCCAACGGTCGGTCACCGAAGCGACTCCGGTCGCCCTCTGCGCACGTGAGCCGCGTGTTCCCGCCGACCGTCTGGTCGCGGACATGGTGCCGCCGCCGCGCTTCGACTCCGTACGTTTCGACACGTACGTACCGGATCCGGGCCAACCCAGTCAGTCCCAGGCCGTCGCGGCGCTGAGCGCGTTCGCCACGGGCCTCGGCGGGCCGCACGGTCCGAGTGCCAGGAGCGCGCGGCGCTGGTTCGCCAAGAAGCCGGCCGCGCCCACCGGCCCGCGCGGCGTCTATCTGGACGGCGGTTACGGCGTCGGCAAGACACATCTGCTGGCGTCCCTCTGGCACGCGACTCCGGCGCCGGCGGAAGAGAAAGCTTTCGGCACCTTTGTCGAGCTGACGAATCTGGTCGGCGCGCTGGGCTTCCAGCAGACCGTGGAGACCTTGGGCGGCCACCGGCTGCTCTGTATCGATGAATTCGAACTGGACGATCCGGGCGACACCGTCCTGATCTCCAGCCTGCTCCGCCGGCTGGTCGACTCGGGTGTGGCGCTGGCCGCGACCTCCAACACGCTGCCCGGCAAGCTCGGTGAGGGCCGGTTCGCCGCCGCCGACTTCCTGCGCGAGATCCAGGGCCTGGCCGCGCAGTTCCGTCCGCTGCGCATCGACGGCGAGGACTACCGGCACCGCGGACTGCCCGAGGCGCCCGCTCCGTACTCCGACGATCAGGTGACCAGGGCCGCCTATGCCACCGAGGGCGCGAGCCTGGACGACTTCCCCGGGCTGCTCGACCATCTCGCCAAGGTCCATCCGAGCCGGTACGGAGCGCTCACGGACGGAGTGCGGGCCGTCTGTCTCACGGATGTCACGGCCGTGCCCGACCAGTCGACGGCGCTGCGGCTGGTCGTCCTCGCCGACCGGCTGTACGACCGGGAGATTCCGGTGCTCGCCTCCGGCCTTCCCTTCGACCGGCTGTTCAGCGAAGAAATGCTGAACGGCGGCTACCGGAAGAAATACTTCCGGGCGATCTCACGGTTGACGGCACTGGCACGGGACGCCAAGGGACTTGTGTCCCAGTAGGTTCAGAGCGCAATCGCATCTGCACCACCCAGTACCACCCAGTACCAAGCAGACCAGTACCAAGCAGAAGGGTTCCACCATGGCCACCACGCGCCAGGCGCACACGGTCTGGGAGGGCAACCTCCTCCAGGGCACGGGCACCGTCTCCTTCGACTCCTCGGGCATCCCGGACCAGCAGGTCTCCTGGCCCTCCCGCGCGGAGGCGGCGAACGGCAGGACCAGCCCGGAGGAGCTGATCGCCGCGGCCCATTCGAGCTGCTTCTCGATGGCGCTCTCGAACGGTCTCGCCAAGGCCGGCACGCCGCCGACCAAGCTCACCACGCAGGCCGATGTCACCTTCCAGCCCGGCACCGGTATCACCGGTATCCATCTCACGGTCGAGGGCGACGTTCCCGGCCTGGACGAGGCGGAGTTCGTCAAGGCCGCCGAGGACGCGAAGGTGAACTGCCCGGTGAGCCAGGCGCTCACGGGCACGACCATCACGCTGAGCGCGTCGCTCGCCTCCTGACGCGGTTCCGACCGCGGTTTCGGCTCCACCGGCCGTGCCGCCCTGTCCACCGGACCGGGCGGCACG
>NZ_FMDK01000118.1 GCF_900091995.1 Streptomyces sp. MnatMP-M17 | reverse complement strand
GCCGCCGCCGCGCTGGCCCGGGCCGCCGACGGCATCGGCGGCAATGTCGAAATGGTTCGACCGGCCTGGCTCATCGAGGAGTCAGACCGGTTGCGCGGCGAGACCTGACGCTGCCGGGGCGGGCGAGCGCCCTGCCCCGAGGAAACGAGGACTGTTGGAGAGTCGGATGTGGCGAACGCCCCCAGCCACACCCACCGCCCCGACACCCGCACCCGGAAGCGCCGCGATCCGTGCCTGGCCGCCGGCGGGGCGAGCTCCTGGCCGCCTACGGGGAGAACGACCTGGCCGTTGACACTGCTGGGCGGACACGTGCCATCGGTCAGGCGATTCGTCAGGACGTGCAGGCGGTAGGGGCGTCGGCCCAGATCCTGGCGTACGAGCCGCCGGACGGGGCACGGGAGGGCCCGGAGCGGCGCCGCTTGGAGCGGACGCCGCGACGCCGCCACTGACAGGGGCGCCCCCGGGCCCTCGCGGGCGGGCTCCAGATCCGGACAGGGCCTAGGCGAGCGACCTCCGCCTTGTTCATGTTGGTGAACGAAAATCATGCACAGGGCGTCGACGCGCCCGCATGGCACCTTTGATGAACTGGTTGTTCAGATCACTGAACAAGAATCATGTACAGGGTCATTGACGTGTTCATAGAGCATCCCTACCGTTCCTGACCAAGCGCTTTCTCCGGTACCTCCGCTGAGTCCTGACCAGACCCAACCCACCTGGAGACCCGATGCAAGTGAAGCCCCTCACGGCGTGCGTCAGCCTGCTGGCCGGCATGCTCCTCACCCTCCCCGGCACCACCGCGCAGGCTGTATCCGCACCTCACGAGGCGTTGTCCGCCGCCGCGCTGTACGTGTCGCCGAACGGCACCGACAGCGCGGCGGGCACACAGTCCGCCCCGACGACCCTCACCTCGGCGATCGCAAGGATCACACCCGGCGGAACGATCTACTTGCGGGGCGGCACGTACCGTTACTCGCAGACCGTCACCATTCCGCAGGGCGCCGATGGCACCTCGGGCGACCGCACCGAACTGACCGCCTATCCGGGCGAGACGCCGGTGCTGAACTTCGCGGCCCAGTCGGAGAGTCCGTCGAACCGCGGGCTCGCCGTCAACGGGTCGTACTGGCACGTCAAGGGAATCGTCGTCGAGCGCGCCGGGGACAACGGAATCTTCGTCGGCGGCAGTGACAACGTGTTCGAGCGCACGGTGACGCGCTTCAACCGCGACACCGGGTTGCAGCTCTCGCGGATGGCATCCGACACCCCCCGCGACCGGTGGCCGTCCAACAACCTCATCCTGAGCGTGGAGTCGCACGACAACGCTGACTCCGACGGTGAGGACGCCGACGGCTTCGCCGCCAAGCTCACCTCCGGACCCGGCAATGTCTTCCGCTACGCGGTGTCCCACAACAACATCGACGATGGCTGGGACCTCTACACCAAGCCGGATACCGGCGCGATCGGCGCGGTGACCATCGAGGACTCCCTCGCCTACGAGAACGGCACCCTCTCCGACGGCACCCAGAACTCCAGCGGTGACCGCAACGGCTACAAGCTCGGCGGCGAGGACATCAAGGTCAATCACGTCGTTCGCCGCAGCATCGCCTACGACAACGGCAAGCACGGATTCACCTACAACCGGAACCCGGGCAGCATGACGGTCTCGGACAACGTCAGCATCGACAACGCCGAGCGCAACTTCTCGTTCGACGCCGGTACCTCGGTCTTCCGCGGCAACGTCTCCTGCCGCGACGACGACGGGTCCAACGACAAGACCGTGGGCGACGCCGACGGATCGAACCAGTTCTGGACCGGCTCGAACGGATCGCGGTGTTCCGCGTACGCCGGGGCGCTGGGCTGGTCCTTCGCCGCGGACGGCCGCCTCGTGGTGACCTTCGGCGGCAACCAGGTCACGCCGTGACCGGCCCTCTTCGCAGGGCGTGTCCCAGCGCAACGACAACGGCGGCAAGAACGACGACGGCAGCTACAACACCCGTATACAAGACGGAAGTTGAGGCAGAGATGAGACGAGGACGATCAGTCGCAGTGCGACTCCATGCGGCGCTGGCCACGATGGCTCTCGCGGCCGTGACCGGTGTGGTTCTGTCCATGCCCGAGGCGTCGGCGGCGACCGGCGGTGTCACCGGCTACGCGACCCAGAACGGTGGGACCACCGGCGGTACGGGCGGACAGACGGTGCGGGCCACCACGGGGACCGCGATCCACGCGGCCCTGTGCGGCCGGGCCAGCAGCAGCACCCCGATCACCATCGAGGTGCAGGGGACGATCAACCACGGCAACACCAGCAAGGTGTCGGGCGACAGTTGCAACACCGCCGCCGGCGTGATTGAGCTCAAGGAGATCAGCAACGTGACGCTCATCGGCGTCGGCAGCGGAGCCGTCTTCGACCAACTGGGCATCCACATTCGCAAGTCCAGCAACATCATCATCCAGAACGTGACCGTCCGGAACGTCAAGAAGTCCGGCTCGCCCACGTCCAACGGCGGTGACGCCATCGGCATGGAGAGCGACGTCCGTAACATCTGGGTCGATCACGTCACCCTGGAGGCATCGGGCGGGGAGTCGGAGGGGTACGACGGCCTCTTCGACATGAAGGACAACACCCGGTACGTGACCCTCTCCTACAGCACGCTGCGCAACTCCGGCCGCGGTGGCCTCGTCGGGTCCAGCGAGAGCGAACTCTCGAACAGCTTCATCACGTACCACCACAACCTGTACGAGAACATCGACTCCCGCACGCCGTTGCTGCGCGGCGGCGTAGCCCACATCTACAACAACCACTACGTGAAGCTCAACGAGTCCGGCATCAACTCCCGGGCCGGGGCCCGCGCCAAGGTGGACAACAACTACTTCAAGGACTCCAAGGACGTCCTGGGCACCTTCTACACCGACGCGGCCGGGTACTGGCAGGTCAGCGGCAACATTCTCGACAACGTGACCTGGTCCAGCCCCAGTAGCGAGAACAACCCCGCAGGGCCCGACCTGAAGTCCAACACCACGGTCAGCATCCCCTACTCCTACAGTCTCGACGCGGCCGACTGCGTGCCGGACATCGTGGCCCGGACGGCAGGTGCCAACAAGGGGCTCCAGGTGTCGGACGGCAACTGCTAGGGCCTCTCGTTTGGATCTTGCCGGGCTCGCGTGCCCTGGCACCGGCCACACCCGCCAGTGCGGTCCGGTTCCGGATGATCAGGTGGTGGCGACCAGCCGGATTCAGGGAACGAGGTGGCCCGCGGCGCGGAACAGTTCGTACCACTCGGCCCGGGTGAGCGGAAGTTCGGAGCCCTGGGCGGCGCCCGCGACGCGCTCCGGGTTGGTGGTGCCCAGCACGACCTGCATCTGAGCGGGGTGGCGGGTGATCCAGGCAGTCGCGATCGCGATGGCGGGGACGTCGTACTGGCCGGCGAGACGGTCAATAACGGCGTTGAGCTCGGGGTAGTCCGGCGAGCCGAGGAAGACCCCCGTGAAGAAACCGGCCTGGAAGGGAGACCACGCCTGGATGGTGATGTCGTTCAGACGGCAGTAGTCGACGATCCCTCCGCCATCGAGGGTGACCGACTGCTGCTCCGCGAGCATGTTCGCAGCGACCCCTTGGGTGATGATCGGCCCGTGTGTGATCGAGAGCTGAAGCTGGTTGGCCACGATGGGCTGACGCACGTACCTGCGCAGCAGGTCAATCTGGCGTGGGGTCTGGTTCGAGACACCGAAGGCGCGCACTTTCCCCGAGGATTCGAGTTCATCGAAGGCGCGGGCGACCTCTTCGGGCTCGACAAGTGCGTCGGGGCGGTGCAGCAGCAGGATGTCGATGCGGTCGGTCCGCAGGGCCGCGAGTGAGCCCTCGACCGATTTGACGATGTGCTCGTAAGAGAAGTCGTAGTACGGCCCGTCCGTCACGATTCCCGCCTTGGTCTGGATCGTGATCTCGTCGCGCTGCGACGGGCTCAGCGCCATCGCGTCGGCGAAGCGGCGTTCACAATCGTGCAGCTCGCCTCCGTATACGTCGGCGTGGTCGACGAAGTCGATGCCCGCGTCACGCGCGGTGCGGACGAGTTCGCGGACGTCCTCGTCCGTCTTGTCGGCGATACGCATCAAGCCGAGCACGACGTTCGGGGCGAGGATGTCGGTGCCGGGCATGGTGAAGGTCTTCACGACGGCTTTCCTTTCAAATTCTCAGGTCCGCACAGTACAAACGGGTCCACTCTGCACCTCAGGCGGCGGAGGGTCCATCGACGCCAGCAGGGCGGAGCCAGGACCGGATCCGTGAAGCACTCGTGAATACCCTGTGGAATTGATGTCAGTGGGGCCGCCTATGCTGCACCGACGATCATGTGGTTCAGGGGAGGTTGCGGCATGTTCGACAGGCTGTTCGGTAGGGGTGGGGAGAGACCGGCTGCGGATCCGCACGCCCTTCCCGTCCCACGCAGGCGGAAGAACGGGATGTACCGGCTGCGCGCGCTCGGGGACAAGCGGGTGCTCGCGTTGACGGAGTCGGCCGACGCAGGTGACTGGCAGGCGGTCAAGGCGGGGCTGACCTTCTTCGATCTCGGCCGCGACCACGACGTCCTGCGTCAGCTCGCCGACTGCTCCGGCGTAGAGGACTGGATCGGCCGGGCCGTCGAGGAGGACAAGGAGCACCGGGCGACGGCCCTGCTGATATCCGGGGCCCGCCACATCGCATGGGGCTGGGAGGCGCGCACGGCCAAGCGTGCCAAGGACGTCACGCGGGAGCAGTGGCGGGTCTTTCACGAGCGGCTCCACATCGCCGAGGAGCAGTTGTTCGAGGCCGCCGAGCTGCGGCCGGAGTGGGTCACGCCGTGGCGCCAGCTCGTCACCTCCGGCCGCGGCATGTCGCTGGGCCTCGCCGTCAACGAGACCCGGCTCGACGCCGCGCTGCGCCGCGACCCGCTGGACCTGGAGACCCACACCGAATGGCTGTCGCAGTTGCAGCCCCGTTGGGGCGGCGAGCCGGGCCAGGCCATGGCGTTCGCCCGCGACGCGCTCGGCCGCGCCCCGCAGGGGCACCGGCTCGGCTGCGTGATCGCCATGGCGCACATCGAGGACTGGGTGGAGTCGGACAGTGGGGACTGCCTCGAAACCCCGGAAATCCAGGCCGAGTTGCGGGCCGCGGCCGACCACAGCATCCTGCACCCCGCTTACGAACGGCGCCCGGGCTGGCAGCACGACTTCAACATGTTCGCCATGGCCCTGTCGCTGGCCGACGAGCGTCACACGGTCCGGCGCGTCTTCCAGGCGCTCGACGGCGCCTACACCCGCTGGCCCTGGACCTACTTCGCGGAGCCCGAGGAGCAGTTCGCCCGCCGCAGCCGCGTCTGAGCACACGCCGATCCCCGTTCCGCAGCACCTGTCGCCCCTCCCACTCCGGACTGCCCATGACTCTGCCCGACACCACCGCGCACGCGGCCGGCGCCGACCACACCTTCCAGGTGGATCTGCGCGGCCTCGTCGATCTCCTCTCCCACCACCTCTACTCCAGCCCTCGCGTCTACCTGCGTGAACTTCTGCAGAACGCGGTGGACGCGCTGACCGCCCGGCACGGCCTCGAACCGACCGCCCCCTCCGACGCCTTCGGCATCCGCCTGTACGCCGACGGTTCGGTGGTACGAGTCGAGGACGACGGCATCGGTCTCACCGCGGACGACGTGCACGCCTTCCTCGCCACGATCGGCCGCAGCAGCAAGCGCGCCGAACGGATCGCAGAGCAACGCGGCGACTTCATAGGCCAGTTCGGAATCGGTCTGCTCTCCTGCTTCCTGGTCGCCGACGAGATCCACGTCATGAGCCGCTCCGCCCGCACTCCCGACGCACCCGCCGTGGAGTGGCGGGGGGGGGGGGGGCGGCGG
>NZ_FMDK01000365.1 GCF_900091995.1 Streptomyces sp. MnatMP-M17 | reverse complement strand
GGCCCGCCAGCAGCCGGGCCGCCGAGAGCACCGCGGACGGAGCCGCCGACCAGGTGTCGACGACCGCGTCCCACTCGCCCTCGGCGAGCGCGGCCAGACCGTCCGGCGCGGTGCGGTCGCCGAGGAGGGTGACCGCGCCCGGCGGTGCCTCATGACGGCCGCGGTGAAAGACGGTCACCTGCCAACCACGCCCGAGCGCCGCCTCCGTGACAGCGCGGCCGACGAATTCCGTACCACCGAGGATCAGGAGTCTCATGGCACCGACTCTGCCCGTGAGCGGGCGTCGAGGACAGCACAATTCGCCGTCGGAGGAATCACCGGGAGAATCGTGGGCCTTTGGGATCTGCCGCACGGTCCCACCGGGATGGCAGCATGTGCGGACCATGACAGATGCCCGGTCGCCGTTGCGCGCCTTGCGGGCCGCGGCCTTCGCGGCGGTCTGCGTGACTCTGGCCGCGGTGGGGCATTCGTTCACATCCGGGCATGAGATCCCGCCCGGAGCACTGTGGACGGCGTTCGGGATCACCGGATGTCTGGCCTGGCTCGCGGGCGGCCGGCGGCGCGGGACCGGCTCGATCGGGGCCGCCCTGGTCACGGTCCAGGGCGTGCTGCATCTGCTCTTCGCCGGAGCGCTGCCGTACGGACTGTCCGCGCCCGCGCATGGATCACGTACGCATCCCGTCGTCGGCACGGGACTGGGCACGGGCCTTGGGATGAGCCCCGGACCCGGCTCGGGACTTGGCCCCGGCTCAGGGATCGGCGTCGGCATAGGCCCTGGCATGGGCACCGACATGGGCATGGCCATGCGGATGGGCGGCGCGGACACCGGCGCCGACGGGCCGCCGACCGTGCTGGACGCGCTCACCGACGGTTCCGTCGGCATGCTCGCCGCCCATCTCCTCGCCGCCGCCGTCTGCGCGCTCTGGCTGGCCCGCGGCGAGGCCGCTCTCTTCCGGCTGGTGCACGCCGTCGGTGCCCTGGCCTTCTCGCCGCTCCGGCTGCTGCTCACCGCCGTACGGCTGCCCGCCGTGCCACGGCTGATACGGCCTCGCCCGGCCGCCACCGCGGCGGACCGCGTCCATGGCGTCATACCGGCGCACACGCTGTCGCGGCGCGGCCCGCCCGCGTTCCGTACCGCTCGTACCACGGTCCCTGGAGCCGTTGCCGTCATCACTGGCCGAACTGTCTGAACTCTCGGACGTCGGGCGGCGGCCGGGGCCGATTTCCCCATGCCAACGCCAACACCGAGGACAGCCATGGCCATCGACGACCCTGTACAGGGCGCCGCCGCGCGCAGCACCACGTCCGAGTCCGCGCCCACGTCCGAGTCCGCGCCCGAGTCCGCCGCGGGCACTTCGTCCCTCTGGAGCGCCCTGCGGCCTCTTGTGCTCCGTCTCCACTTCTACGCGGGCCTGCTCATCGCTCCGCTTCTGCTGGTGGCCGCCACCAGCGGCTTTCTCTACGCCCTCTCCTTCCAGGCGGAGAAGGTGATCTACCGCCACGAGCTGCGCGTGCCGGTCGGCGACCGTACCGTTCCGCTCTCGCAGCAGCTCGACGCTGCCCGTGCCGCCCGTCCGGACGGCACGGTCACCTCCGTACGCCTCCCGTCGGAGGAGGGCGCCACCACCCGGGTCCTGATGACCGCGCCGGGCGTCGAGGAGGGCAAGTCGCTCGCCGTCTTCGTCGATCCGTACACCGCGGAGATACGAGGAGAGCTGACCAGTTACGGCAGTTCCGGCGCCCTGCCGTTGCGCACCTGGCTCTCCGAGTTCCACCGCCATCTCCATCTCGGTGAGCCGGGCCGTATCTACAGCGAACTCGCCGCGAGCTGGCTCTGGGGGGTCGCCCTCGGCGGAGTGCTGCTCTGGACCGGCCGCAGACGTGCCTCGAAGCGCGCGCTGCTGATACCCGAGCGTGGTACCACCGGCAGGCGGCGGACGCTCTCGCTGCACGGTTCGGTCGGGCTGTGGGCCGTGACCGGGCTGGTGCTGCTCTCGGCCACGGGCCTGACCTGGTCGCGGTACGCGGGCGAGAACATCGGCGCGGTCCAGGACCAGCTCGGCGGCGCCACTCCGGTCGTCTCGGCCGCCCTCGAAGCAGGCGCCGGTGGAGAAGGCGGCGGCCATGAGGGTCACGAGGGCATGGAGGGCATGCCCGGGATGGAAGGGACGGACGGCACGGGTGCCATGGACGTCGGAGTCGATCTGGCGGTCGTCGCCGCACGTCAGGCCGGTCTCGACGGACCGCTCTCGGTGACGCTGCCGAAGGAGGGCACCGGCTATGTCATCGCCCAGACGGACACCCAGGTCCCGGTCAGGCTCGACTCGGTCGCCGTCGATCCCGCCAACGGCATGATCATGGACGAGCTGCGCTTCGCCGACTATCCCGTACTGGCCCAGCTCACCCGCTTCGGGATCGATGCCCATATGGGCGTCTTCCTCGGGCTGGTCAATCAGCTCGTGCTCGCGGTTCTCGCGCTCGCGCTGATCCTGCTCATCGTGTGGGGCTACCGGATGTGGTGGCAGCGCAGGCCCACCAAGGAGCGCGGGCTGACCATGGGCAGGGCGATACCGCGCGGTGCCTGGCGCAAGGTGCCGCTCGCCGTCCTGCTGCCGCTCGCGGCGGTGGTGGCGCTGGTCGGCTGGTTCGTGCCGCTGCTGGGCATCAGCCTGCTGGTGTTCCTGGTCGTGGACGGTGCGCTGGGGCTGTCGGCCCGCGTCCGCGCACGCGCCCGGGCCAGGACGTAACACCTCCGCGCCCGGCGCTCGCACGCACAGAGCCTGACCGGTCCAGAACCGGACCGGTCAGGCTCGGCGGCGGCTCAGGGCGTGTACTTGTACCCGACGCGCCGTACGGTCTGGATGGTGTGCCGGTACTCGGCGCCCAGCTTGCGGCGCAGCCGCGCCACATGGACATCGACGGTCCGCCCGTCGCCCACATGACCGTAGCCCCACACCGTGGTCACCAACTGGTCGCGCGTGTGCACGCGGTGCGGATGCGCCACGAGATGGGCCAGCAGCTCGAATTCGAGATACGTCAGATCCAGTGGCTTCCCGTCCACGACGGCGATCCGCTGGGCACTGTCGATCCGGACGGGACCGCCGCCCGTGGCCCGTCCGCCCGCCGTGTCGCCCGGTCCGACGGTCCCGGCCGGGTCCGTCCCGGCGGGGCGGGACGGCGCGG
>NZ_FMDK01000144.1 GCF_900091995.1 Streptomyces sp. MnatMP-M17 | reverse complement strand
GCCCCGCCAGCGCGAGGCGCTGGCCAGCGGTGACGAGCGCTTCCTGCCCGCCCGTGACAAGGGCCCGGTACGGCGCTTCGTGCGCGATTACGTGGACTCCCGGTTCTGCATGGCGGAGTTCTTCCTGCCGCTCGCCGTGGTGATCCTCGTACTGAGCATGGTGCGGGTCGGCCAGCTCCAGAACATCGCGCTGCTGCTGTGGCTGGTCGTGATCGTGCTGATCGTGGTGGACTCGGTCGGTATCTGGTTCCGGCTGCGCAAGCAGCTCGCCGAGCGCTTCCCGGACACGCCCAAGCGCGGTGCCGTGGCCTACGGCCTGATGCGTACGCTCCAGATGCGCCGACTCCGGCTGCCCAAGCCGCAGGTCAAGCGCGGAGAGCGGCCCTGAGCGCGGAGATTCCCGGTTTCGCCGGCGGTTCGGCGAACTGGCTCGCCGAGCTGGGCGGGCTGCGCAATGTCGTACGGCAGGAGCTGGTCGCGCGCCAGCTCGACGAGCAGATAGCCGGCCGCTTCCCGGTGGGACAGCGGCTGCGTGTACTGGATGTCGGGGCAGGGCAGGGCACTCAGTCCCTGCGGCTGGCACGCGCGGGACACACGGTGACCGGACTGGAGTCCGACGCCGGAATGCTCGCCAGGGCGCGGGAGACACTCGCCGACGAGCCCGCGGGCATACAGGAGCGGGTCCGGCTGATCGAGGGCGACGGTCTGCAGACCGGCGTCCATTTTCTGCCCGGCAGCTTCGACGTGGTGCTCTGCCACGGTGAGCTGATGTATGTCGGCGAGCCGGACGCGATGCTCGCGGGCCTGGCCAGGATGCTGGCGCCGGGCGGTCTGCTCTCACTGCTCGTACGGAACGGCGACGCGCTGGCGCTGCGGCCGGGGCTGGCCGGGGACTGGCCGGGCGCGCTGGAGGCATTCGAGGCGGACACGTACACCAACCGGCTGGGACTGCGGGTGCGCGCGGACCGGCTGGAGCGGCTGACCGCCACGCTGGCGGGGATCGCGGCACCGCTGCACGCCTGGTACGGCGTACGGGTCTTCACGGACGGAGCGCCCGACGGTACGGAGCCGCCGGCCGGCGAGGAACTGGACCGGCTGCTGGCGGCGGAGGACCGGGCGGGACGTACGGAACCGTACCGCCGGGTCGCCGCGCTGCTGCATCTGTGCGGAGTGCGCGGCTGATGTGTGAAGTACGCGGCTGAGTCAGGCGACGGGGCCTGTGCCGCGTCCTCACGAAGGTGACCAGTGTGGAGAACGGCGGCAGAGCCGATGACGCGCGCGAGAGCGTGCGGGAACGTGCGGAACGTAAACGTACGGAACACGCGGAACATACGGGCGAGCGGGATTCACCAACGGCATCAGCGGTACCAACAGACGCGACAGCCCTGGGCGCTCCCGAGGATCCGGCGGATACGAAGGAAGTCTCGGACGGGCCGCCGGAGACGCCCAGGCTCTCCGCCGGCGAGACCTGGCGGGCCCTGTACCAGCACTTCCGGCCGCACCGCCGGATCGTCGCCCTCGGCGGCTTCCTCGCGCTGATCGGCGCCGCGACCGGACTGGCCCAGCCGCTCGCCGCCAAGGCCCTGGTGGACCGGCTCGGCGACGACGGCTCGATCACCGGGATCCTGCTGCTGCTCACGCTTCTGGTGGTGGCGGGCACGGCGATCGAGGCGGTCGCCTCGTATCTGCTGGAGCGGACTGCGGAGTCCGTCGTCCTCGCCGCCCGCCGCACGCTGATCGGACGGCTGCTGCGGCTGCGGCTGCCCGAGGTGGAGCGGACCCAGCCGGGCGATCTGATGTCCCGGGTCACCTCGGACACCACGCTGCTGCGCGCGGTGACGACACGGTCGATCGTCTCGGCGGCCACCGGCGGTCTCACCTTCCTGGCGACGATCGCGCTGATGGGCGTGATGGACGCGGTGCTGCTCGGCGTCACGCTCGGCGTGATCGTGCTGATCGGCGGCGCCGTGGCCCTGGTGATGCCGAAGATCGCGCAGGCGACCCGGCGTTCGCAGGAGGCGGTCGGCGAGATATCCACGGTGCTGGAGCGTGCCTTCGGCGCGTTCCGTACGCTCAAGGCCTCCGGCGCGGAGGACCGGGAGAGCGCCGTGGTGGCGGCAGCGGCCGAGCGGGCGTGGCAGCACGGCGTACGGTCCGCCAAGTGGCAGTCGGTCGCCGGATCCTCGGTCGGACTGGCCGTACAGGTGTCGTTCCTGGCGGTGCTGGGCATCGGCGGCGCCCGGGTGGCCTCGGGCGCCATCACCGTCTCGACGCTCGTCGCCTTCCTGCTGTATCTGTTCTTTCTGATCGATCCGGTGTCGAAGCTGGTCGAGGCGGTCACGCAGTACCAGGTGGGATCGGCGGCCGTCGCCCGGATCGAGGAGGCGGAGCGGCTGGCGACGGAGACGCTGGATGGGCCGCCGGAATCCGGAGCGTCGGCGAGTGCCCGTCCGGACCACGGTCCCGCGACGGTGGTCTTCGAGGACGTCAGATTCCGCTACCGGGACGGTCTCCCGTATGTCCACCACGGAGTCTCCTTCGAGGTGCCCGGCCCAGGGATGACGGCCTTCGTCGGCCCGTCCGGTGCGGGAAAGACGACGGTCTTCGGACTGATCGAGCGGTTCTACGAGGCGAGCGGCGGCCGGGTCCTGGTCGACGGCAAGGACGTACGGGAGTGGCCGCTGACCGAACTGCGCGCCGCCATCGGCTATGTCGAGCAGGACGCGCCCGTACTGGCCGGGACGCTCCGCGAGAATCTGGTCTTCGCCGCGCCGGACGCCTCCGACGCGGAGATACACGAGGTGCTCGTACGGGCCAGGCTCGACGGGCTCGTGGAGCGGCTGCCGGACGGTCTGGAGACACTCGTCGGCCATCGCGGCTCCAAGCTGTCGGGCGGCGAGCGGCAGCGGGTGGCGATCGCGCGGGCGCTGCTGCGCAGGCCTCGGCTGCTGCTTCTGGACGAGGCGACCTCGCAGCTCGACGCGGTCAACGAGATGGCGCTGCGGGACGCGGTGACGGAGGCGGCCCGCAGTGTGACGGTGCTGGTGGTGGCGCACCGGCTGTCGACGGTGACGCTGGCGGACCGGATCGTGGTGATGGACGCGGGCCGGGTACGGGCGGTGGGCACGCACGACGAACTGGTGGCGAACGATCCGCTGTACGGAGAGCTCGCGGCGACGCAGTTCCTGGCGGCGGCGCGCTGAGCGGACGGCACGCCGAGCGGGCTGCGGGTCCGCAGCCCGGGTGTGCGGAGGTGTGCGCCGATCAGGGAGTCCCGTCCGCTCCACCCCCTGATCGGCGGCGTATCACAGGCCGCCGCAACAGGGCGAAAGGGATACTCCGGGCATGAATGCTTCCCTTCGCCCGGCCCGGACCACCCGGATCCGCACCGCCCGGATCTGCGCGGTCGCGCTCGTGGTCGCCCTGGTCGGCGGGTGCAGAGGCACCGCGCCGGGCGCGGACGGCGCAGTGTCCGTTTCCACGGCGTCCACGCCCAAGCCCGCCGCCGCGCAACGCTCAACCAACAGCCTCCAGAGCGACTACGAGAACGTGATCAAGAACGTACTGCCGTCGGTCGTCCAGATCGACACGGGAAACGGTCTGGGCTCGGGCATCGTCTACGACGACAAGGGCCATATCGTCACCAACGCCCATGTGGTCGGCAAACAGCGGACGTTCGGAGTGACGGTGGCCAACAGCGAGCAGCCGCTGGCGGCCCGGCTGGTCTCCAGCTTCCCGGAGCAGGATCTCGCCGTCGTCAAGCTCGACAAGATCCCGAGCGGACTGAAGGCCGCGGCGTTCGGTGACACCTCGAAGGTCGCGGTCGGCCAGATCGTGCTGGCCATGGGCTCACCGCTGGGGCTGTCGGGCAGTGTCACACAGGGCATCGTCTCGGCGGTCGGACGGACCGTCAGCGAGGGCGCGAGCGGTGGCGGCACGGGCGCCACGATCGCCAATATGGTACAGACGTCGGCGGCGATCAATCCGGGCAACAGCGGTGGCGCGCTGGTCAATCTGGACAGCCAGGTGATCGGGATCCCGACGCTGGCGGCGACGGATCCGCAGCTCGGCAATTCGGCCGCGCCCGGCATCGGATTCGCCATCCCGGCGTCGATGGTGCGGACCGTCGCCGACCAGATCATCAAGAACGGCAAGGTCACGGACTCGGGCCGGGCGGCCCTCGGGATCACCGGCCGTACCGTACTCGGCGCGGACTTCCAGCCGGCGGGTGTCGCGGTGGTCTCGGTCACGAAGGGCGGCGCGGCCGAGAAGGCGGGCATCCGGGCCGGGGACATCATCGTCAAGGTCGGCGACACCCGGATCACGACGATCACCTCACTCGCGGAGGCACTCGCGCCGGCCAAGCCGGGACAGAAGGTCAAGGTGACCTATGTCCGGGCGGGCGGCACGAAGACGACGGAGGTCACGCTCGGCGAGATGTAGACGGTACGCCGTGCGGTGACGCCGTACGGACATGAAGACGCCCGCGGCCGACCGGTCGGTCCGGGCCACGGGCGTCCCGCGTGTGCGGTCGGCTCTCGCTCAGACCCTGGGGCCTCTCGTCTGGATCTTGCCGGGCTCGCGTGCCCGCGGTGACATCGGCCGCTGCCGCGGCGGGCGCTCCCTGATCCGGCCAGATCCAGACGAAAGACCCTAGTCGGCGCGCAGGCTCATCGGGCCGTAGATCTTGCTGCCGTCCTCGAACAGCGACACCTGCTCGGCGCCGCCGCTCAGCAACTCCTTCCACGCCTCGCCGATCCACGACTCGGCGTCTCCCTGCGTGGTGAACTCCTCCGGCTCCACCGCAGGCGGGACCTCCGTACCGTCGGCCTTCTCGAACCGCCACGTCCACGCCATATGCGCCTCCCGGGTCCCGCGGAACTGATCGATTTCCTGCCCGCAGCGTAGCCGGGCGCGCACCCTCGGCGGTGACACGGGAGGATCATCCCCGTGGAACTGACTCTGCTCGGCACCGGAGCCCCCGCCGGGCTTCCTCGTCCTCACTGTCCCTGCGCCGCCTGCGCGACCGCCCGTGGCGAGCGGGCCCGTGCCGCGACCGCGCTGCTGGTGGACAGTGTGCTGCTGCTGGATCTGACGCCGGGCGCCGCTCTCGCCGCGGCCCGTGCCGGGCACTCGCTCGCGGGTGTACGGCAGGTCCTGCTCACCCATCCGCACGACGGCCCGGCGATGGAGCTGCCCGCCGGGCTGCCCGCGGCGGGACGGGTGGCGGACGGGCGGGTGCTGACGCTGCTCAGCGGACACCGGGTGCGGGCGCTGGCGATGGACGCGCCGGGCACCGGGTACGAGGTGACAGGGCCGGGAGGCGAGCGGCTGCTCTATCTGCCGCCGGGCGGTGCGCCCGCCGGAGTACCGGACAACGGCCGCGCCGCCACGGCTCCTTCTCCTTACGACCTGGTGGCCGCGGATGTCACCGGGCGGCCCGACGCGGTGGCGCGGCTGCGGGCGGCCGGTACGGTCGGTCCCGCGACGGCGGTCGTCGCCGTCCATCTCGACCATGACGTACCGCCCGGCGACGAACTGGACCGACAGCTCGCGGCGGCGGGCGCGCGCGCCGTCCCGGACGGTACGACGCTGACGGTCGGCGCGTACCACCCGGGCCCGGAAGTGCCCAGGCGCACGCTGGTGACGGGCGGCGCGCGCTCCGGCAAGTCCTGGGAGGCCGAACGGCGGTTGGCCGCGTTCCCGGGCGTGCTGTACGTGGCGACGGGCGGTCGCCGCGAGGACGACGCCGAGTGGACGGCCCGCGTCCGCGCCCACCGCGAACGACGGCCCGGATCCTGGCGCACCGCCGAGACCTGCGACCTCGTACCGCTGCTCGCGGAAGAGGGACCGCCGCTGCTGATCGACTGCCTGTCGCTGTGGCTGACCGACGCGATGGACCGGGTGAACGCGTGGGACGACACGGCGTGGACGGCAGGCGGCGAGACGGCGCTGCGCCGACGGACCGCGTCGCTGGCCACCGCGATCCGCGAGACCCGGCGCACGGTGGTCCTCGTGACGAACGAGGCGGGATCGGGCGTGGTCCCGGCGACGGCGTCGGGCCGCCGGTTCAGGGACGAACTGGGCCGGTTGAACGCGGCGGTGGCGGACGAGTGCGAGTCGGTTCTGCTGGTGGTGGCAGGCCAACCGCTCACGCTGCGCTGAGCAGCCGCGTGTCCGTCCGGTGACGGTTCCGTCCTCGAACGCCGGACGGGCTTGGTGGGTGCCCGCAACGGCCCCGCGCCGCCAGGCGCACCCGTACCGGCCGGCAAAACCCGGCCCGTCCGGCGATTGAGGACACGGCACCGCAGCCCAGCCACAACGCGCCCCGGTAATCTTCAGAGGTGCTGAACCTCGATGACTTCTCCGATCTGATCGAGCGTCCCGACAGCGGGACGCGGCGGGACGCCGAAGCGCGGCGCGAGCGGCTGGTCGTGCCGCCCGGTGCGCTCGGGCGGCTCGACGAGCTGGGCGAGTGGCTCTCCGCCGCGCAGGGTTCCGTACCGGTCAAGGCCGTGCGCCAGCCCCGCGTCGTACTGTTCGCGGGCGATCACGGAGTCGCCGGTCTCGGTGTGTCGGGACGGCCGGCCGGTGGTGCCTACCGGCTGGTGCGGGACGTGCTGGAGGGCGCGAGCCCCGTCGCCGTGCTGGCCCGCCGGGCCGAGGTGCCGGTGCGGATCGTGGACGCCGGGCTGGACTGCGATCCGGAGCTGCTGCCCGAGGAGGTCGTAAGGCACCGGGTGCGGCGCGGCAGCGGGCGGATCGACATCGAGGACGCGCTGACCACCGAGGAGGCCGAGCGGGCCGTACGGCTCGGGATGGCGATCGCCGACGAGGAGGCGGACTCGGGCACGGATCTGATCGTCCTCGGCGATCTGAGCGTCGGCGGCACCACACCCGCGTCCACGCTGATCGCCGCGCTGTGCGGCACGGACGCGTCCGTGGTCACCGGGCGCGGCGGCGCGGGCATCGACGACCTGGCGTGGATGCGCAAGTGCGCGGCGATCCGTGACGCGCTGCGGCGGGCCCGTCCTGTCCTCGGCGACCAGTTGGAGCTGCTGGCGAGGGTGGGCGGCGCGGATCTGGCCGCGATGACGGGCTTTCTGCTCCAGAGCGCGGTACGGCGGATGCCCGTCATCCTGGACGGTGTGGTCGCGGCGGCCTGCGCACTGGTCGGCCAGCGGGCCGCGTTCCGCGCGCCCGACTGGTGGCTCGCGGGACAGATGAGCGGTGAGCCCGGCCAGGCGAAGGCGCTGGACCGGATGGCGCTCACACCGCTGCTCGACCAGGGCATCACCGTCGGCGAGGGCGCAGGCGCGCTGCTCGCGCTGCCGCTCGTCCAGGCCGCCGCCGCCCTCGCCGCGGAGCTGCCGGAGCGGGAGTCCGCCGAGGAGCCTGCCGAGGAGTCCGTCGAAGGGACCACCGGGGAGACGGTCAAGACCGAGGAGTCCGTCAAGGCCGAGGAAGGCACGGCCGGCTGAGGTGTCGACAGACGGGCCGGGCCGCCGCCACTGACGGCGGTCTCAGCCGTCCCATCAAGCGGAATGCCCCATATGATCGTTTTCATGGGAGAAGTCCGTCTGGCTGTCGATCGATCGAGCCGAGGCACCGACCGTTCGCGGCGCGCCGCGGCGTTCGCCGTCTGGTATCTGCGCGCCGTCACCTTCGTCAACTTCCTCAGCGCCGTCTGGGTCTCCCTCGGCCAGGATCTGCGGCGTCACAACACCGACAACTACTTCACCCCGTATCTGCTCACCGCGGGCTTCGCCTCGGGCGTGTTCACGCTCTTCCTGGCGGTCACCATGCGCCGCCGCAAACGCGCGGCCTGGATCCTCAATCTCGTGCTCTCCGGGCTCTTCCTGCTGCTCTTCGCCCTTGTGATGGACTTTCCGGAGATCAGGCGCTATCCGCAGAACTGGATCTCGCTCGCCCTGTCCGCCGCCTTCGTCTGCGCCCTGCTGCTCGGCCGGCCCGAGTTCTACGCGAAGGGCGACCGGTCCAATCCGAAGCTCGCCGCGGCCGTGGCGGCCGGCGGACTGCTCGTCACCTCGCTGGTGGCCGCCCTGATCGTCACCGTCACCAATACCGCGCGCGGCGGTTCGACCTTTCCCGAGCGCTGGCGCTACGGAGCGACACGGCTGGTCTCGCTGACGGCGGACGAGGCGCGGTTCCCCGGGATCACCACTCCCGGCTGGGCCAATGTCGCCATCAACGTCCTCTCCACGCTGCTGCTGCTCGCCGTGGTGTACGCGGCCTTCCGCTCACGGCGCGCGGTCGATCCGCTCACGCCGGTGGACGAGGCGAAGCTGCGTCTGCTGCTGGACAGATACGGCGAGCGCGACTCCCTGGGCTACTTCGCGCTGCGCCGCGAGAAGAGCGTCGTATGGTCACCGACCGGCAAGGCGGCCATCACCTATCGCGTCGTCGGCGGTGTCTCCCTGGCCTCCGGCGATCCGATCGGCGATCCGGAGGCCTGGCCCGGCGCGATCGTGCCCTGGCTGGCCGAGGCCCGTGAGCACGGCTGGATCCCGGCCGTCATGGGAGCGGGCGAGGAGGCGGGCACGATCTACGCCCGGTACGGTTTCGACGCGCTGGAACTGGGAGACGAGGCGATCGTCGAGACGGCCGAATTCGCTCTGGAGGGACGGGCGATGCGGACCGTGCGCCAGGCGTACAACCGGGTCGCGCGGGCCGGCTATCAGGTTCGTATCCGGCGCCACGAGGACATCCCGGCCGATGAGATGGCGGAGTTGCTGCGCCGCGCGGACGACTGGCGCGACGGCGCCACCGAGCGCGGCTTCTCGATGGCGCTCGGCCGGCTCGGCGACCCGGGCGACGGCCGCTGTGTGATGCTCGAATGCTGGGACGGCGAACCAGGCGGAGAACAAGGGCGGTTGCGTGCCGTGCTGAGCTTCGTTCCCTGGGGCCCCAAGGGCCTCTCCCTCGATCTGATGCGCCGTGACCGCGACAGCGAGAACGGCCTCATGGAGTTCATGGTCATCGAACTCCTCCAGCGCGCCGCGGAGATCGGGATCGCCCAGCTCTCGCTCAACTTCGCCATGTTCCGGTCGGTCTTCGAGCGTGGCGGAAAGCTGGGCGCGGGACCTGTGCTGCGGCTCTGGCGCGGGCTGCTCAGCTTCTTCTCGCGCTGGTGGCAGATCGAGTCGCTCTACCGCGCCAACGCCAAGTACCGGCCGATCTGGGAGCCACGCTTCATGCTCTTCGAGAAGAGCGCCGATCTGCCGCGCATCGGCCTCGCGGCGGGCCGCGCGGAAGGCTTCCTGGAGACACCGGGACTCCCGCGCTGGCTGCGCCGCCGCCGGCTGGAGTCCGGACGGTGACGCGGTGACGGCCGCCTTTTCGACGTTCGCGGCCGGGGCTACGCTCGCGCGATGACCTCTCTGGACGACGGAGCCGGCATACCGGCCGACGGCGCGAACGGCGAGCGGGAACGGGAGCAGAAGAACGGACAGGACGCACGGGCCTCGGTCGGTGACGGCCTGCGGTTCGCCTTCGGCACCCTGACCGTTCTCCCGGTCCGTGTCACCCGCTGGGACCGCCCGGCCGCCCGCGCCGGAATGCTGTGCGCGCCGGCCGCCGGAGCGGTGGTGGGCCT
>NZ_FMDK01000092.1 GCF_900091995.1 Streptomyces sp. MnatMP-M17 | reverse complement strand
GGCGGCCGGCCCGTCATCCGTTCGGCTGACCATGACGCTGCTGGCGGTGACAATCGCGGGTGCCGCGCTGCTGTTCGGTTCGGTCGCCGGGTTCGTCGCGGTGCTCGGAGTGCCGCTGTGCTCGCTGGCGGCGGCCAGGACGCGGCGGCGGGTGGCCGGGCTCGCCGGACTCGCCCTGGTCACGGCGCTGGTGGTGGGCGCGTCGTGGGCGGTGGCGGAGCAGGTGCTGCCCGAAGGGCTCTCGGTCTCGCTGGAGGGCCAGCTCACCCAGCACCGGGTGGCGCTGTGGCAGGACGCGGCCGAACTGGCGAAGGAGCACCCGCTGCTGGGCTCGGGACCCGACCGCTTCGGCGACCTCAGTCCGACCGTGACGCAGTCGCTGGACAGCGACAGCACACCGCACTCGGCGGCGCTCCAGCAGGCCGCGGAACAGGGAGTGGTGGGAGTCCTGTTGCTGGGCGCCGTGTTCGGCTGGCTGCTGTACGGGCTGGCGCGCTCGGCGTGCTCCACGCAGGTGGTCCTCACGGCCGGTACCGCGCTGACGGCACTCGCCACCGTGGCGAGCGTGGGCAACGCGCTGAGCTTCACTCCGGTGACGGCGGGCGCGGGTCTGCTCGCGGGCCTGGCCACGGCGAGACCGGAGGCCGACGCCATTCCTGTGTCGTCCATCACATCAGCGCACACATCAACGGCACCGGACACGAGAGAACGGCCCCACGGCCACGGGCCCGGCTGAACGGCTACGGGCCCGACCCGGCCGGCCCAGGCCGGTGCCAGGCACGTACCTCCGCGTTCAGATGCCCGCCGCGTTGGACTTGGGCGCGAGTTGCAGACGGCTGCGGATGAAGCGCACCGCGGACTCGGCGTCGTCCACCGTCACGGTGAAGATCCTGCCGTCGCCCAGCTTGAGCACCAGGGCCTCACCACGGCGTACCACCACGGCCGTGCCCATCTCGGGCCGCCAGCGATAGCCCCAGCCGCCCCACTGGCGCGGAGTGACTCTCGGCGCGAAGTCGGCGTCCACGACATGGGCGAGCAGAATACGGCGGCGCGGCAGGCCCATATGTCCGCAGCGCACCTCCAGGCAGTCGCCCTCCACCCGGACCGCGACATGTACGAACGCCAGGGTGCCGAAGAGGATCAGCAGTCCCACCGCCACACAGCCGACGACCGACATCAGCAGGGCGGCGAATCCGGAGGACCAGGAGGATTCCACGGCCAGCACGATCCCGAGCGCGATACACGCGGCGCCGGCGGCGGCGAGCAGCCACTGCGCACGATTGGTGGCGCGGCCTGTCCAGGTGTCGGGCACGGGCTCATCGGGGTGGCCCTCATGCCGGGGGTGCTCCCTCATGTCTTGCAGAGTACCCAGGTTCCGGTGCACCGGTAGTCCCTCCACAACCTGATGCGGCGTTACCCCGGACGCGCTTCATACGAGCCCGTACACGGTCAGCGGTCGTACGGTACGCCTCCCGCAAGCGTCCAGCAGGCGCTCCGGACGTACTCCGGATGCTCTTCGGAGCATGCTCCGTTCGGGTAAGCGCGAGTCTGCGCGGGTAGGGGCGCGATTCGGCGCGGGTCAGCGCAGCTGGTCGACGGCGGCGAGCAGCCGGCCCTCCGCGTAGGCGAGCGCGGGCTCCGGGAGCACGGACTCCCGACCACTGAGCAGCACCGTCAGCCGCCCGCCCGAGGGACGACCCGCCGGACTGCCCGAGGAACCGCCCATCGCGCCGTCCGAGAGTCCCGTCGACGTGACCGATGTCACCAGGACCCGGTCGACTCCATAGCCGTAGCCGCGGCCGTCTCCGGACCCGGCCCCCGCACCACCGCCCTCACCGATCCTGCGGAGCGCCTGCGCGGCGACCGCGTCGGCCGAGCCGTACAGGACCGCATCCGGCAGACCGGGCCGCCGAAGGGCCGTACGGATACGTTCCGCGACCAGTTCGTAATGGGTGCAGCCCAGGACGACGGCCCTTGCATCGCGCGGTGTGAGCGCCGCCGCCGCGGCCACCGCGCGGTCGATCGCGGCCTCGTCGGCGGCGTCCACGGCGTCCGCCAGCCCCGGACAGGGCACCTCGGTGACACCGACGGACGGCGCGAAGTCACGGATCAGTCCGTGCTGGTACGGGCTGCCGGTGGTGGCCGGAGTGGCCCAGATCGCGAGCGGCCCGCCGCCCGCCGCGGCCGGTTTGATCGCCGGGACCGTACCGATCACCGGCAGTCCCGGCTCCAGTTCGGCGCGGAGCGTCGGCAGGGCGTGCACGGTCGCGGTGTTGCAGGCCACGATCAGCGCGTCGGGACGGTGCTCCGCCGCGGCGCGCGCCACGACGAGCGCGCGCTCGGTGACGTCCCGCGGAGTACGTGGTCCCCAGGGCATGCCGTCGGGGTCGGACGAGAGGACGAGATCGGCCTCGGGGCAGAGCCTCCGTACCGCGCCGGCAGCCGCGAGCAGACCGATGCCTGAGTCCATGAGCGCGATCTTCACCCGGTCACCATAGTCGACCGCGTGTGCGGTCCCGTTGATGTGGGGCAGACTGCGGCGAATGAGTGCCGTTGCCTGGATCGCCATGGGTTCGCTGGCCATATGGGGCTGGCTGTTGCTGGGTCAGGGATTCTTCTGGCGTACGGACCAGCGGCTCCCCGAGCACGAGCCCTACCACGCGGACGAGGGCGACGAGGGCACGGCCGAGGCCCGTGCCCGGTGGCCGTCCGTCGCCGTCGTCGTACCCGCCAGGGACGAGGCGGCGGTACTTCCCGAGAGCCTGCCGTCCCTGCTGGCGCAGACGTATCCCGGCGAGGCCGAGATCTTCCTGATCGACGACGGCAGCGAGGACGGTACGGGCGGGCTAGCCCGCGAGCTGTCCGCGCGGCTCGGCGGGCTGCCGCTGACGGTGGCCTCCCCCGGCGAACCGGAGCCCGGCTGGACCGGAAAGCTGTGGGCACTGCGGCACGGCATCGCGCTGGCGCGCGCCCACGGCCCCGAGTATCTGCTGCTGACGGACGCCGATATCGCCCATGAGCCGGACAGTCTGCGGGAGCTGGTCGCCGCCGCCCGGGCGCATGACCTCGATCTGGTCTCACAGATGGCGCGGCTCCGGGTGGCGAGCGTCTGGGAGAAGCTCGTCGTACCGGCGTTCGTGTACTTCTTCGCGCAGCTCTATCCGTTCCGCTGGGTCAACCGTCCCGGCCGTCGTACGGCGGCTGCGGCGGGCGGTTGTGTCCTCCTCCGTACGGAGGCCGCCGTGCGCGCACAGGTGCCCGAGTCGATCCATCAGGCCGTGATCGACGATGTGTCACTGGCGCGGGCGGTACAGCGCAGTGGAGGCCGCATTTGGCTCGGTCTCGCGGAACGCGTCGACAGTGTGCGCCCTTATCCACGGCTGGCCGATCTCTGGCGGATGGTCTCGCGCAGCGCCTACGCGCAGCTCAGACACAATCCGCTGGTGCTCCTCGGGACGGTGGCGGGTCTCGCGCTGATCTATCTGGTACCGCCGGTGGCGCTGGGCGCGGGTGTGCTGGGCGGCGACACGGCGGCGGGATGGCTGGGCTTCGCCGCGTGGGCGGTGATGACGGGCACGTACATCCCGATGCTGTGCTACTACCGGCAGTCGCTCTGGCTGGCCCCGCTCCTGCCGCTCACGGCGTCGCTCTATCTGCTGATGACGGTCGACTCCGCCGTACAGCACTGCCGAGGCCGTGGCGCGGCCTGGAAAGGCCGTACGTACACCCGCCCACAGGCCGCTCCGGAGGCCCCGGACCGCTGACGGCGCGGTCCGGCGACTCCGGAGCGGGCGCGCGTACGTCACTTCCTGCCCGGCGTCCAGTTCATGCCCCAGCCATAGGCGTAATCGATGGTTCGCTGCGGACTGACGCCGCGTTCCGGTACGAGAAAGCGCGCTTCCCGCTGGACCACGAGGTCCGAGCCGGTATTGGTGATCAGCGCCAGTGAGCAGACCGTGGAGGGCACGGTGCATTCACCGAGTGAGAAGTCGATCGGAGCGCCGTGCTGCGGCTGGAGTGTGACCGTCGCGTCAAGATCCGCGAAACTGCGGGCGCCTTCATAGATCGTCACGAAGATGACGATCCTGCGCAGTCGGTCCTTGTGATCGAGGTTGATGGTGAGGTTCTCACCACTGGCACTCCCGCCCGTGCGGTCGTCGCCGTCGAGATGGATGTACGGCGGCTGGTTGAGCGCGCCGAAGGCATTGCCGAGTGCCTGGACGACGCCTTTGCGGCCGTCGGTGAGTTCATAGAGTGCGCACAGGTCGAGATCGAGATCACCATGCATGGCGACGGCCCGGCCGAGTTTGGCGCCCCAGCCCTTGAACTGTTTGCGCACCTGCCAGTTGAGGTTCACACGCATCGCGCCGGAGCTGCCGCCCTGCTTGGCGAGCGAGACGGTCGGGGCTTCCTTGGTCAGTGTCACCTTGCTGAGCCGTACGGGAGCCGGAGCGGGAGGCGCGGCGGGCGCGGGAGCCGGTGACGCGGCCGGCACGGTCCGGGCGGGCACCGCAGGTGCCGTGAGCGTCGCAGGTGCCGCAGGTACGGAGTGCTGCGTCGGCTCGTCGACCGAGATACCGAAGTCCGTCGCCAGGCCCGCGAGTCCGCTGTCGTAACCCTGCCCAACCGCCCGGAACTTCCAGCTCCCCTGGCGACGGTACAGCTCACCGAGGACGAACGCCGTCTCGACGGTCGCGTCCTGGCTGTCGTACCGCGCGATCTCGGTGCCCGCCGCCGCGTCCAGCACCCGTACATGGAGCCCGGGCACCTGTCCGAAGCTGCCGCCGTCCGCGGACGCCGCCAGGACGATCCGCTCGACGGTGGGCTCCACACGCGCGAGATCGACTGTGAGCGTGTCCGTGACGCCGGCTCCGCCGCTCGTCTTGTTCTCGTGGCGTACCGCGCCCGACGCGTGCACCGGCTGGTTGTAGAAGACGAAGTCGGCGTCGGAGCGGACTCTCCCCGAGACGAGCAGCAGCGCCGACGCGTCGACGTCCGGTACGCCGGGTCCTGAACGCCATCCCAATTCGACTCGGACAGCAGGCACCGGTACCGGCAGATTGGCTCCTTTAAGCATGGCCATGCTCGCCCCCATCGCGGGTCGGGGTGTCCGAAGATTTCGTGCCGCCAACCTAATGGCAGGAACGCCGTTCGGACCCGCGAGACCCGTCGGTAACCCCCCGCTAGCTTGCCCTTTACACGATCCGAACATCTTCGGACGACCGTTTTTCCCATGTTCGCTCGCATTGGGGATCCGAAGTCTCCCACAGCTCCCCAAAGAACCCCCTTATCGGACTCCCCAACCGGCACATCGTGGGCTTAACTTATGTTCCATGACCTCCCCCCGCGCCACCTACGGCGGCGGTTACTACACCGCGCCGTCGTTCCCGGACACCCCTATCTACGACTCCCTGGTCGCGGAGCGGGGCACGCCTCAGATCGCGCCGATCCGAGTGCCTTCCGCCTATGACACCGGCAACAGCTATCTGCCGGCTCTGCCCTCCGCGCTGCCCGCCCTTCCCGCGGCGCCCTCCCAGCCCACACCGTCGTACGGCGGCTACCAGCAGCAGCCGACGCCGATGCAGCAGCCCATGCCGTTGCAGCACGCGCCCGCGCCGTACATACCGCAGCAGGTGCCGCCGCGTGGTTACCCGGCCGCCCAGCCGCAGCCTCAGCCCCAGCCGCAGCGTCCGATGCCCGGTACGGGCTACGAGGCGATGCGTCCGGCGGCTCCGCGTCCGGCGCCCGCGCCGCCCACGCAGTACGACGACCCGTACAACCGGCCCTATCAGACGCGGGGGTACTGAGGGCTGCTGACAGGATGGCTTCATGCCGAAGCCGGTCCATCAGCCAGTCCAACCAGCTCAACCAGCCAAGTCGGTACGACCAGCCCAGCCGGCCCTGTCGGTTCTGCACGCCCTGCGGGTCCATCCGGTCAAGTCGATGGCCGGCTGTACGCCGGAGCGCGCGCTCGTCGAGCCCTGGGGGCTCGCCGGAGACCGCCGCTGGACGCTGATCGACGGCACGGGAAAGGTGGTCACGCAGCGCCAGCGGCCACGGCTGGCCCTGGCCCGCGCCGAGCCGCGGCCGGACGGCGGGATCCGGCTGCACGCGCCAGGACTTGAGCCGTTGACGGTCCTCGAACCGCGGGCGGTGGAAGAGGAACCGGAGCCGGGGGGCACCGGCACCGTCGTGGTGGACATTTTCGGGACCAAGGTCGAAGCCGTGCCCGCGGGGAGCGAGGCGCACGACTGGGCGAGCACGTACCTCGGGGTGGAGGTCAGGCTCGTCCATCTCGACGCGCCGGCCTCGCGCAGGCCCGTCGATCCACAGTTCGCGCGGCCCGGGGAGACGGTCAGCTTCGCGGACGGCTTTCCGCTGCTGGTCACCACGCTCGCCTCGCTCGACGCCCTCAACTCCTGGATCGCGGACGGGGATCACACGGAGGAGGGTCCGCTGCCGATGGACCGGTTCCGGCCGAATCTCGTCGTGGCCGGGACAGCGGCCTGGGCCGAGGACGACTGGCGCCGCGTCGCCGTCGGAGAGGTGACCTTCCGGGTCGCCAGGCCCTGCGGGCGGTGCGTCGTCACCACCACGGACCAGCGGACCGCCGAGCGCGGCAAGGAGCCGCTGCGCACCCTCGGCCGGTACCGCAAGTTCGACGGCCGGCTGATCTTCGGGCAGAACCTCGTCCCGGAGTCCACCGGCGCGCTCCGGGTGGGCGATCCGTTCACGGTGCTCGACTGATCCCGTCGTTCCCGACTGATCCTGTGGTGCCCAACCTGCCCGGCACATCCGGCTTTGAGTGCAGGGGACAACGAAGTGAGCTTGCTCTCTCTTCGCACTCATCGCGCGTAAACCGTGCTGCCCGCGGCTAAAACGGACACGGAAGGGGGTGCGAAACGGTGCGCACGATACTGGGACTCTGGCGCTGGCGGCGCAACCCCCTGCGCAGAGGGACGGATCTGATCGAGGCATGGGTCGCGCTGGCGGCGGTAGGGCTGTTCGCGCTCGCCGCTCCGGTCGCAGGCTGGCTCTGCGGGAACGCCGTCGACGCGTCGCTGCGCGAGACGGTCCGGTTCCAGCACGAACACCGGCACCGGACGACCGCCATGGTCGTCGGCCGCTCCACCGAGCGCCATACCGTCCCGTTCGACGCCGAGTCGGCCGCGCAGCACGACACGAGCAGCAAGGTGATCGCCACCTGGCGGACGATGGACGGCAGTTCCCGTACGGGCCTTGTCTCCGCGCCCTCGCGCAAGCCCCGGGCGGGCGACACCTTCGGCATCTGGGCCGACGAGCGCGGCAGACCGGTGAAGCCGCCGATGAACGCGGACAGCGCGCGCAGCCACGCCGTTCTTGTCGGTCTCGGCGCCGGTGTGCTGGCGGCCGGTCTGGTGGAGTGCGGCAGGCGGCTGATCGTATGGCGCCTGGTACAGCGGAGGTACGAGCACCTCGACCGGGCCTGGGCCAAAGCCGGCCCGGACTGGGGCCGTATGGGCGCGGGCAGCTAACACGCACCTGTTCTCCGGATCGGGCCACACCTAGGACACGGCACCCGCGCCGTGGCGAAGTCCCGTCCCAGAGCGGCCTCTCGCGTCAACTCGGAGGTGTCATGCGCGCTACGGTGGTGCCGCCCGGTCCGCCCTTGCGGCCGGGGTCCGGGGCCGGCGCCCGGGACGGCACAGCACGCGCACACGCACGAGGTGGGGGCACAACAGCGCCATGGCACAGGGCACGGTCCAGGTGACGCACTCCGGAACATCGCGTTGGCGGCGCCGCACGGGCGAGTACGCGTCCCTCGCCGCCGCCCTGGAGGCGGCCGGCGACGGCGACATCCTCACCGTCGCCCCCGGCACCTACCGGGAGAATCTCGTCGTGGCGCGCGCCGTCACGCTGCGCGGTCCCGAGGGCTCGGCCGGCTCCGTACGTATCGCGCCCGCCGACGGCGTCCCGCTGACCGTCCGTGCCTCCGCCACCATCCAGGACCTCCTTGTGGAGGGCCAGGACGCGACATCGCCCGCGCTGCTCGTCGAGGACGGCGCGCCCGAGCTGACGGAACTGCGGATCGTCACCCGCTCGGCGGCCGGCATAGAGGTACGCGGCGCGGCGCGGCCCACCGTGCGCCGCTGCACCGTCGACAACCCGGCCGGTGTCGGTATCGGCGTACTCGACGGCGCGGGCGGAGTGTTCGAGGAGTGCGAGGTCGTCGCGGCCGGACGGTCCGGTGTCTCGGTGCGCGGCGGCGCGCATCCCCGGCTGGAGCGCTGCCGTATCCACCACGCCTCGGGCGCGGGCCTGTCCGTCACCGGCGAGGGCAGCGGGATGGAGGCGATCGGCTGCGAGGTGTACGAGATCAAGGGCACCGGTGTGCAGGTGACGTCCCGCGCCGCCGCTCATCTCACCGACTCCTCCGTGCACCGCACCTCGGCCGACGGGATAACCCTGGACACCGACGCCGTGCTCACCCTCTCCGACTGCGACATCCATGACATCCCGGAGAACGCGGTCGATCTGCGCTCCCGCTCGGTGCTGACACTGACCCGCTCCACGGTGCGCCGCTTCGGCCGCAACGGCCTCTCCGTCTGGGACCCGGGCACCCGCGTGGACGCCAACCAGTGCGAGATCCACGACAGTACGGGCGACTATCCGGCCGTCTGGGTCAGTGACGGCGCGACCGTCGTCCTCGACTCCTGCCGGGTGCACGACGTGCCCGACGCGCTCTTCGTCCTCGACCGCGGCTCGCGCGCCGATGTCGTCGACAGCGACATCTCCCAGGTGCGGAACACGGCGGTGTCGGTGAGCGACGGCGCGACGGCGCAGCTCGACGACTGCCGGATCAGGGAGGCCTCCACCGGCGCCTGGTTCCGTGACCACGGCAGCGGCGGCACGCTCAACTCCTGCACCATCGACTCCGTACAGACCGGTGTCATCGTCACCAAGGGCGCCGATCCCACCATCGAGCGCTGTACGGTCACCTCGTCCGCCGAGGCCGGTTTCTATGTCTCCGCCGAGGGCCGCGGCACCTTCCACAACTGCCGGGTGACGGGCGGCGGCGGCTACGGCTTCCATGTGATGGACGGCTGCCGTACGACGCTCACGCGGTGCCGTACGGAACGGTGCGCGCGCGGCGGTTACGAGTTCGCCGAGAACGGCCCGACCGCCGAGGACTGCACCAGCGACGAGAGCGGCGTACTGGCTCCGTCGTCCGAGCCGCCCACCGTGCTGACCGCGACACAGACCACCGGACTGCTCGGCGCGGTCCCCACGCAGAGCGCCACCTCGTCCACGCCCGCAACCGCACAGGACGCCGTCCCGGGCACCGCGCCCGCGCGCTCCTCGGAGGAGGTCCTCGGGGAACTCGACGCGCTGGTCGGTCTTGAGAGCGTCAAGCGGGAGGTCCGTGCGCTGACCGACATGATCGAGGTCGGCCGACGGCGCAAGGAGGCGGGCCTCAAGGCCGCGTCGGTCCGCCGCCATCTTGTCTTCACGGGCTCTCCCGGCACCGGCAAGACGACGGTGGCCCGGCTGTACGGCGAGATCCTGCACTCCCTCGGAGTGCTGGAGCGCGGCCATCTCGTGGAGGTCTCCCGGGTGGACCTGGTCGGCGAGCACATCGGCTCCACCGCGATCCGTACGCAGGAGGCCTTCGACCGGGCGCGCGGCGGAGTGCTCTTCATCGACGAGGCGTACGCCCTCTCTCCCGAGGACTCCGGGCGGGACTTCGGCAAGGAAGCGATCGACACCCTGGTGAAGCTGATGGAGGACCACCGGGACGCTGTCGTGGTGATCGTCGCCGGGTACACGGCCGAGATGGAGCGCTTCCTGACGGTCAACCCGGGCGTGGCGTCACGGTTCTCACGGACCATCACCTTCAGCGACTACGAGCCCGACGAGCTGCTGCGGATCGTGCGCCAGCAGTCGGAGGAGCAGGAGTACCGGCTGGGCGACGGTACGGCCGAGGCACTGGTCAAGTACTTCACAGCGCTGCCCAAGGGGCCCGCCTTCGGCAACGGCCGTACCGCGCGGCAGACGTTCGAGTCGATGGTGGAGCGGCACGCGGGCCGAGTCGCCCAGCTGCCGGAGACCAGCACGGACGATCTGACGCTGCTCTACGCGGACGATCTGCCCGAACTGCCCTGAGCGCCGCTCCCCTGCTCACTCCCTTGTTTGCCGGGCTGCTCGCTGCTGCGGCACCACCGGCGGAGGCAGCCGGTCGAGCAGCGCGGCCCGTTCCGCGGCGAAGTCCGGGTCCGCCTGGTAGTCGGAGTGTCCGAGGACCGGCTCGGGCAGCGGATGCAGCGTCGTAC
The DNA here is from genome assembly GCF_900091995.1 of Streptomyces sp. MnatMP-M17. GTDB lineage: Bacteria > Actinomycetota > Actinomycetes > Streptomycetales > Streptomycetaceae > Streptomyces. Next base: position 1,362 of record NZ_FMDK01000092.1, on the reverse strand, counting down.
GGCCGTAGGCGAGCGGATCCTTGAGCGGTCCCAGGTCCACCTCGGGACGGTCGCCCTCGGCGGGCACCCGGACCGGTCCGCCGATCGGATCGGTGGCCCGCCACAGATTGCGCCAGCAGTGCACTTCCCTGCTCAGATCGCTCAGCGGTCCCGCGCCGAAGTACGCCGGGAACCAGCGGCCGTACAGCCGCTCCAGCGGTGACCCGTACGTCAGCAGCGCCACCCGGTGGCGCGTGGCGGGGGGAAGCTGCCAGACGGCCGCCGCGGCCAGCACGCTGCCCTGCGAGTGGCCCGAGAGGACGAGCCGGCCGCCGGTACGCGCGGTCCAGGAGGTGATCCGCCAGGTGAGGTCGGGCACGGCGCGCTCGGCGTAGCAGGGCGGTGCGAAGGGATGGGCCGCGCGCGGCCAGAAGGTGCCCACGTCCCAGAGGATGCCGATGGTGCGCCGGGCGGAGGCGTCACGGTAGGCGCGGCGGCCCCAGGTGACGAAGAGGATGAAACCGAGGCCGACGAGCCAGGAGCCCAGCGCCTGCGCGGTGTCGGCCACGGACTCCACGAAGGAGTCGGCGCCCTTCGCGGCCTGGCCCGGCACCTCGCCGCTCAGCCAGGATCCGGCGATCGCGGCGGAGCCGAGCAGCAGGGCGGCACCGGAGATCAGACCGACCAGCCAGGGCGCGGCGTCGGTGAGCATGGCCCTGGCACGGGCGCCCGCCACCTGCTGGGTACGGATGGAGTCCGCGGTCACCTTGCCGTACTCCGACTCGACGACGTCCGCCAGCTCACGGGTGGTGCGTACGGTACGTACGGCGAGGACGGCGGCCGGGACCAGCAGCAGGGCGAGCAGTACGGGAATGACCGAGGCCTGCCAGCTCAGCAGCACCGGCGGACCGGCGATCGCGCCGCCGCCCATCCCGGGCGTGGCGTCCCCGTCGAGCCAGTCGGCGACACGCTGGGCGACTCCGCCGGTCATCACACCGCCCAGCCCGCAGGCGAGCATCGCGACGGCCGGTCCGCCGAGGCCACGCATCGCGGTCCTCGGGTGCGGAGCGCGACGGTGGAGGGCATGGGCGGTGACGGTGAGGGCGACGACCAGGGCGACTTGTGCGAGGGCGATCACCCGGAAGGTCATGTCGCCGGGCAGCACACCGCTGGAGACCCAGCCGGGCCTGGACCACGCGGCGTACACCATGGACAGGACGAGCAGGGCGAGCGCGCCGGCGGGCAGCCGGGTGATCAGCATCCGGTCGAGCGTGGCATCGCGCCGGCGCTCGCTGCGGCCTCTGCTGCACACCGCCCAGAGCACCACGGCCGCGCAGACGAGAAGCGCCGCCTGGAGCAGCCGGCCCGGCACGGCCGTCGACG
>NZ_FMDK01000312.1 GCF_900091995.1 Streptomyces sp. MnatMP-M17 | reverse complement strand
GGCTGGGGCCCACCGCCCGCCGCCAAGCCGGGCGTGATCCCGCTGCGCCCGCTCGGCGTCGGCGAGATCCTGGACGGCGCCGTCTCCACGCTGCGCGCCCACTGGCGGACCGTGCTGGGCGTCACCCTCGCCGTCGCCGTGGTCACCCAGATCGCCGAGATCCTCGTCCAGCGTTATCTCCTTCCCGAGCCGGTGGCCATCGACCCCGACGCGAGCCCCTCGGAGGCCCTCAACCAGGCCGCCGACTCGGTGCAGCAGAGCCTTGTCTCGCTCGTCCCGTCGCTGGCCCTCACCGTGATCGGCACCCTCTTCACCACCTCGATACTCACCGTGGTGATCAGCCGCTCCGTGCTGGGACGCCCGGTCACACTCTCCGAGGCCTGGCGCGAAGCCCGGCCCCGGCTCCCCCAACTCCTCGCCCTGACCGTGCTGCTGCTCCTCATGAGCACGGCCATCATGACGATCAGCGTCCTTCCCGGCGTGCTGCTGGGATCGGCCGCGGGAGCCGCGCTCGCCCTGCTCGGCGGATTCCCGGGCGTCGCCGTCGTCATCTGGCTGATGGTCCGCTTCAACCTCGCCTCGCCCGCGCTCATGCTGGAACGCCGGGGCGTGATGGCGTCCTTGCGCCGCTCCGCCAAGCTCGTGGCAGGCGCCTGGTGGCGCACCTTCGGCATCCTCCTGCTCACTCTGGTGCTGACCTTCCTCGTCACGCTGGTCATCGCCGTGCCCTTCGGCATCCTCGCCGCCGCGGTGGACGGCGGTGGTCTCGACGGCCTGCTCTCCGGCACCGGTGCGAATCTCGGCTGGCCCTTCCTGATCATCACCGGCATCGGGACCGTGGTCGCCACCACGATCACCTATCCGATCTCCGCCGGTGTGACCGTTCTCCTCTACGTGGACCAGCGCATCCGCCGCGAGGCCCTCGACCTCGAACTGGCGCGGGCCGCGGGCGTACCGGGCTACGGCTCCCAGCAGCCGGGCCACGGCCCTGCCAGGAGCTGATGCGGTGTCCATCACGGGGGGAGCGACATCGGCACGGCTGCTGATACGCCTGAGCGACGACATACCGGTGGACACCCCGCGCATCCCCGCCCGGGAAGCGGCGGAGCGCGAACTGTCCAAACCGATGTACCACGAGAACGACCCGAACCTTCTCCAGCGCGCGATCAACCGCTTCTGGGAATGGATCGGCGATCTCCTCGACGCCGCTTCCGGCGTCGCCCCCGGCGGTCCGCTCGGCCTGGCCGTCGTCGTCCTGGTCGTGGTGGTCCTCCTCGCCGCCCTGTGGTGGCGGCTGGGCACACCTCGCCGCATACCCGGCTCGGCCGGCGCGCTCTTCGAGGACGGGCCGCGCAGCGCCGCCGAACACCGCGCCGCTGCCGAAACACACGCCGCCGCCCAGCGCTGGAACGAGGCTGTCCAGGAGCGGATGCGCGCCATCGTCCGGTCCCTGGAGGAACGAGCGCTGCTCGACCCGCGCCCCAGCCGCACCGCCGACGAAGCCGCCGCCGAGGCCGGACGCCCGCTCCCCGACCACGCCGACCGACTCCGCGCCGCCGCGGGCGAGTTCGACGACGTCACATACGGAGGCCGCAGCGCCGGCCAGCGGACATATCTGCGTCTGCGTGAACTCGATCTCGATCTGGAACGAGCGAAGCCGCAGTTGAGCACCGCATCCGGAGGAACCGCCGAGTGACCTCCCCGACCGGCTCCACATCGCTCTCCCTCACCGCCGGCCAGATCTGGACCCGAGCCCGCGGACTGCTCCTCGCCCTCGCCATCCTTCTGACGGCCGGAATCATGATGGCCGCACTCACCTCGGGCGACCAGCACGGCCGACTCGACCCCCGCTCCGCCGACCAGTACGGCAGCCGCGCCGCCGCCGAGCTGCTCAGGAACAGCGGAGTGTCCATCGATGTCGTCACCACACTGGACGAGGCCACGGCCGCAACCGGCCCCGACACCACGCTCCTTGTCACCAATCCCGATCTGCTGACACCTCACCAGCAGTGGCTCCTGCACGACACGACCGCGCTCTCGGGAGGCCGCACCGTCCACCTCGGCGCCGGCCCGCCCTCGGTCGACATACTGGCCCCCAGTGTCCGTACCAGCACACCCGCGCCCGTCTCCGCACGAGCCCCGCGCTGCTCGCTGCCCACCGCCGCCCGCGCGGGCACCGTCGACATCGGCGGCGAGCGATACGTCACCGACTCGCCCGACGCCGACGGCTGCTACCTGAGTGACGGTGTGCCCACCCTGCTCAGGATCCCCGCCACAGAAACAGATACGGACACGGAAACAGGGGCAGGCACGAATGCGGATGCCGGTGACACTGTCCTGCTCGGCTCCCCCGATCTTCTCTACAACGACCGCCTCGACAAGCAGGGCAACGCCTCGCTCGCCCTGCAACTCCTCGGTTCCCGGCCTCATCTCGTCTGGTACCTCCCTTCGCTCAGTGATGCCTCTGCCTCCCAGGGCAGCGGCGATAACAGTGGGGACGACGGCGACAGCGGCTTCCTCGATCTGATCCCGTCAGGCTGGCTCTGGGGCACCTTCCAGCTCTTCCTCGCCGCGGTGCTCGCCGCCGTCTGGCGCGCCCGCAGGCTGGGCCCTCTCGTGGCCGAACGGCTCCCCGTCGCCATCCGGGCCTCCGAGTCCACCGAGGGCCGCGCCCGCCTCTACCGCAAGGCGAACGCCCGGGACCACGCGGCATCGGCCCTGCGCTCGGCGACCCGCGAACGCCTCGCACCTCTCCTCGGCGTCCCAGCCACCGAGGCACACTCGCCCGAGTCCCTGATCCCGGCCGTCGCCTCGCACCTCGCGGACACCGCCCAGGACCCGCGCACCCTGCTCTTCGGCCCGGCCCCGGCCGACGACGCCGCTCTGGTCCGCCTGGCGGACCAACTCGACGCCCTCGAAAGAGAGGTACGCACTTCATGAGTGCTCCGCCCACACAGAACGCCGAGAAGGCCGAGAACACGGACAGCGCCCGCGCTTCCCTGGAGGCCCTGCGCGCCGAGATCGCGAAGGCGGTGGTCGGCCAGGACCCCGCCGTCACCGGGCTTGTCGTAGCCCTTCTCTGCCGCGGCCATGTCCTCCTCGAAGGAGTCCCCGGCGTCGCGAAGACCCTTCTGGTACGGGCACTCGCCGCTTCGCTGGAACTCGACACCAAGCGCGTCCAGTTCACCCCGGATCTGATGCCGAGCGATATCACCGGATCCCTCGTCTATGACGCCAGGACCGCCGAGTTCTCCTTCCAGCCCGGCCCTGTCTTCACCAATCTGCTGCTGGCCGACGAGATCAACCGCACGCCGCCCAAGACCCAGTCCTCACTCCTGGAAGCGATGGAGGAGCGCCAGGTCACGGTCGACGGCACCCCGCGCCCGCTCCCCGATCCGTTCCTTGTCGCTGCCACCCAGAACCCTGTCGAGTACGAGGGCACCTATCCGCTGCCCGAAGCCCAACTCGACCGCTTTCTTCTCAAGCTGACCGTGCCACTGCCGTCCCGCGACGACGAGATCAGCGTCCTGACCCGCCACGCGGAAGGCTTCAACCCTCGTGATCTCCAGGCCGCGGGGGTACGGCCCGTCGCCGGACCGGCCGACCTGGACGCGGCGCGCGACGCTGTAGCCAAGACATCCGTCTCGCCCGAGATCGCGGGCTATGTCGTCGATATCTGTCGTGCCACGCGTGAATCCCCCTCGCTCTCACTCGGCGTCTCCCCGCGAGGCGCCACTGCCCTGCTCTCCACCGCCCGCGCCTGGGCCTGGCTCACCGGCCGGGACTATGTCATCCCGGACGATGTGAAGGCCCTGGCTCTCCCCACACTCCGCCATCGCATCCAACTGCGGCCTGAGGCCGAGATGGACGGAGTCACCGCCGACTCCGTCATCACCGCGATCCTCGCCAATGTCCCCGTTCCCCGATGAGGCGGTGAACCGTGGCTCTCACCGGACGCACCGCACTCCTCGCGGCCCTTGGCACTCTCCCCGTCGGCATCTACGCCCCCGGCTGGGCGGGGATCCTTGCCGTCAATGCGCCGCTCTCGCTAGCAATTCTGTGCGACTACGCCTTGGCCGCACCAGTGCGAACGCTCCGATTCACCCGAAGTGGTGATACGTCTGTTCGACTCGGCGAAGGCGCCAACGTCCATCTCACCGTCACCAACCCTTCGGGCCGCAGGCTCCGCGCCCATTTGCGCGACGCCTGGCCCCCCAGCAGCTGGTTCGCCGGAACCGAACAAGCCGCGTCCCGACACAAGCTGACCATCCCGGCAGGTGAACGCCGACGGCTCAGCACGTCCCTCCATCCGACCCGCCGTGGTGACCGCCGCGCGGAACGCGTGACGGTGCGCTCGTACGGTCCCTTGGGCCTGGCGGCCCGCCAGGGCAACCATGACGTCCCGTGGACGCTACGGGTGCTGCCGCCCTTCAGCAGCCGCAAGCACCTGCCGTCCAGGCTTGCCCGACTGCGCGAGCTGGACGGCCGTACCAGCGTGCTGACCCGTGGCGAAGGCACCGAATTCGACAGCCTCCGCGAGTACGTACCCGGCGACGACACCCGGTCCATCGACTGGCGTGCCACCGCCCGCCAGTCGACCGTCGCTGTACGGACCTGGCGCCCAGAACGCGACCGGCACATCCTTGTCGTCCTCGACACCGGCCGCACATCGGCCGGCCGGGTCGGCGACGTCCCGCGTCTCGACGCGGCCATGGACGCCACACTCCTTCTCACCGCGCTCGCCTCACGAGCAGGCGACCGTGTGGACCTCCTCGCCTACGACCGCCGTGTACGCGCTCAGGTCCAGGGCCGTTCCGCGGGCGATGTCCTGCCGACAATGGTCAACGCGCTCGCCCCGCTCGAACCGGAGCTCGTCGAGACGGATGCACGCGGTCTCAGCGCGGCCACGCTGAGGAACGCGCCGCGCAGATCGCTCGTCGTACTTCTCACCAGTCTCGACGCGGCCCCCATCGAGGAGGGACTCCTTCCCGTCCTCCCTCAGCTCACCAAACGCCACACGGTCCTCCTCGCCTCCGTCGCCGATCCCCATATCGAAAGCATGGGTACTCGACGGGGCACAGTGGACGCGGTCTACGAGGCCGCCGCCGGCACTCAGGCACAGGCACAGCGACGTCGCACGGCGGAGCAATTGCAGAGGCATGGCGTCACCGTTGTGGATGCCATCCCGGAGAAACTGGCTCCGGCTCTCGCGGATGCGTATCTCGCGCTGAAGGCAGCGGGACGCCTCTGATACGGGGCCAGGACCCCGATTGCGCGTAGCCGATGAAGGCGGTCGGCTACCGCATAGGACTTTGAAATGGCCCCTAAACGCAGAAATGCCCTGCACCAGATACCTGGCACAGGGCATTCCCACAATAATCGTTCGGCGGCGTCCTACTCTCCCACAGGGTCCCCCCTGCAGTACCATCGGCGCTGTGAGG
>NZ_FMDK01001169.1 GCF_900091995.1 Streptomyces sp. MnatMP-M17 | reverse complement strand
CGGTCGACCAGCCGGCGCGGCTTGCCCGGTCCGTCAGCGGCCACAAGGTCGTCGTACACGCACCACTCCAGCTCGATCTCGACCGAGCCGACCGCCGCCGACATGTCCAGGGACATCTCGCGCAGGCCCGCGACCAGCCGCCGTACCGCCTCGGAGGTCAGCGGCCGGTCGCCGTGGGTGGCGACCCGTACCGACAGCCGGTCGCCGGTGTCGAACCACTGGCGGTCCATGGGGACTTCATCGACATACGCCCGGAAGTCGGTGATTCCCTCGGTGCCGACCAGTGCCTCTTCCACCTGCCATGCCCATAGCTTCTCGCCGGACTCCAGCACGGCGGACTCCGCGATCCGGCCCAGGACTTGCGCCTCCAACGGAACCGCCGGACCCTGCGGTCCGACTCGTGTCAGCCGCACCAGATCGCCGGTGCGATAGCGCACCAGTGGCATGCCTTCCTGGAAGAGCGTGGTGACGACCAGTTCGCCGGTGGTGCCTTCCCGTAACCCGGCGGGACCGTTCGCGGTCAGCACCTCGTACGCCAGGTCCGAGGTGAGGGCGATCGAGCCGTCGGCGGCCGGATCACAACCGAGATGGCCGAGTTCGGCGGAGCCGTAGAAGCTGTGGACCGCGTCGAGGCCCCAGGCCCGCCGTATCGACGCACGCAGCCGGCCCGAGACCGTTTCGCCCGACAGCAGCAGCATCCTGGTGCCCAGCGCCGTGGCCGCGTCCCCGGGCCCGACGAGTGCGGCGAGCCGCTGGGCGTAGCCGGGAGAGGTCGCGATGACGTCCGCGCCCAGTTCGCGCAGCAGCGCGAGCGTGTGCGCGATGCCCGGTCCCTTGCCGACCGGCACCACCCGTAGCCCCAACTCCTCACCGGCCGAGGTGAAGTCGGGACCGATCAGCCAGATGCCGAAGCCGTGCGCGACGACCAGTGTGTCATCAGGATCGACACCGCAGGCGACCAGGCCTGCGGCGGTCCTGCGGACCGTGGCCGCACGGTCCCGGGCCGTGAAGAAGGCCGGTTTGGCGGATCCGCCGGTGCCACTGCTCGCATACGCCGTGACGCCCGTCCGCGCCGCCATCCTGGAACCGCCGCGCAGCAGATCGGCCGCGCTGGTGAACGGGATGTCCGCCCAGGCGCCCGCAATGGCGTGGGCATCGCCGTCGCTGCCACTGTCGCTGCCGCCGTGACCGGTCGGCAGATCGCGGTAGTACGGAGACGTCCGAGCCGCACGGTGTGCTGCGGCGCGCAGTGTGTGCTCCGGCCGGCTGGCGAGCGGCGCCATATCCCCGGTGCTCACGCCGGGCTGCCGTGGAGGTCAACGGACATCATCTGCAACTCCGGCTTGTAGGGTTGCGGAAGGCGGTGGTTGTCCGCGTTGAAGAACGCCTTGGAGATCGTGTCCATGTAGTGCACACCGCGCGGTGTGACCCGCAGGACGTCCTCGCTCTCCTCGGTGAGACCGCTCGCCGCCAGCAGATCCAGTGTGTGCGGGAACGCCTCGCGCAGTGTGCGCCCGAACCGTTCACGGAAGGGCGCCAAAGGCAGTTCGATGTGTTTGACACCGAGGACGGCGTAGCGTGAGCGACGGTCAGAGTCGGTCAGACGACGGCCGGCGAGCACGGGCAGCGCGCCGTCGCCGACCGTACGGGCGTACTCGCCGAGCGTGTGAATGTTCCAGTACACCGAGCCGTTGAGGAATCCGACCGCGCCCGGGCCGATCGCCGCGTACTCGCACTGCGGCGCCGCCCGGTGCCTCAGCTCGTACACCGACTCACGGCCCGGCAGACAGAGATCGAAACCGGCGCTGCTGCACGAGCCGTAGTGCCGGTATCCGGCGGCGGTGAGAGTGTCCAGCGCCGTCTGCGCCATCCGGACCTCGGTCGCCTCTCCGGCCTGGGGAATGGTACGCCCGAGCCGGATGCCCCGGCCGAGCGGGCCCATCGGATCCAGCAGCATCCGGTATGTACTGATGTGGTCGGCTCCGGTACGCACGGCCCGGTCCAGGTCCGCCGACCAGGAGTCCATGTCCTGGCCGGGAAGCAGGAACATCAGGTCGACGGCGACATTGTCGAAGCCGGCCCGTCGGGCGGCGGGCACACAGGCCGCGGACTCTTCCGCGGTGTGATGGGAGCCGATGGCCGTGAGCATCCGGGCGTCGAAGCTCTGTACGCCGAAGCTGATCCGGTTCACTCCGGCCTCGCGCAGCGCGCTCAGATACTCGGGAGTAGCGTGCGAGGGATGGCATTCCAGACAGACTTCCGCGGCTGCGAGGTCGAATCTCTCCCGGAGCCGGGCGAGCAGTGAGCCGATACGGGCCGCGGACAGCACCGACGGCGTGCCACCGCCGAAGTAGACGAAGTCCGCCCGGTCGATATGCGGTGCGACGGCGTTCCCGTACAGCGCGATCTCCTGCTCCAGCAGGCCGCCGAGCCGGTCCGGGCGTGTGCCGCTGAGAAACTTGTTGTAGTTGCAGAACGGACAGATCTGATCGCACAACGGGACATGCAGATAGATCCCGAAGCCGGCCGAGCCGTCGGTGGGCCGGGCCGTCAGATCCGCCGGCGTCAGTGGGCGGATGTTGACGGGAAAGTAGGTGATGTACTCGCACTCCCGCGCGAGCGGGCCGGTCAGGTCCGGGCCGCTCAGATCCAGAGCGCTCAGGTCCTGGCCGGTCGGGTCTGCGTCACTCAGGTCCGGGTCGGTGGTCATGCTTCGCCCTCCTCGGCGAGTCCGCTCATCAGATGCACGACATGCCGCATCGCGGTGTCCACCTCGGCCACCGACGTGCCGGCCAGGGCGAAGCCCGCGTACGGGACCTTCTCCGAGGAGGCCGTCACGAGCGTCGGGACGAAGGCGACGCCCTGGTCGGCGAGGGCACGCGCCACGGTCTCGAAGCGCGCGTGCAGACGTTCCTCAGGGATCGCCCTGGGCAGCGGCAGGGTGTCCTCGGTCCTGACGACCACCGGCCGGCCGGACGACGCTCCGAGGTTCGCGGCGATGGCCATGGCGACACAGGGACCGGTGCGGCGGGCGTTGATCTCGGTCGGCGCAAGCCGGCCGTCGCGCGCCCGCACGAAGTCGACGTCGAACCAGCCCCGGTAGCCCTCGGCCGCCAGCATCGCGCCGACCGCGCGGCCGAAGTCCGTGACCGGCCGGCGCAGCGGCTCGGGCAGCGCACCCGGCCCGGTGGTG
>NZ_FMDK01000233.1 GCF_900091995.1 Streptomyces sp. MnatMP-M17 | reverse complement strand
CGCCCGGGCCCGGCGAGGTGCGCGGCGCGGCCGACCGCTGGCTGGCCGGGCGTCCGGCCGGTGCGCCGCTCACCGATCCGGTGCTGCTCCGCCATCTGCTGTGGACCGCCGTCGGCTCCGGGCTTCCGTTGCAACTGCACACCGGAAGTGCCGGAGCCCTTCCGTCGGCCGGACGCGCCGATCCGCTCCCGCTGACCGGCTTCGCGGCGGCCACGGCCGGGCTCGGTACCGATCTCGTACTGCTCGGCGCCTATCCGTACCACCGGCACGCGGCCCAGCTCACCGGAGTCTTCCCGCATGTGTACGCGGATCTGGGTCCCGCCCTCGCGTATACGGGCGCGCGGGCCACGGCCGTACTCGCCGAGATCCTGGAGCTCGCGCCGTTCGGGAAGCTGCTGTTCTCCAGCGGTGCGCGCGGGCTGCCGGAGCTGCACGTGGTGGGAGCGCGGGTGTTCCGGGAGGCGCTGGAGCGGGTGCTCGGCGGCTGGGTGGCCGACGGCGCATGGGCGCCCAGGGACGCCCAGCGCGTCGCCGGAATGATCGCGTCCGGCAATGCCCGCCGGCTCTACCGGCTGCTGGGCGACTGACGGACCGTCGGTCACTCCTGCAAACCGATACGGGACGAGAGCGCGCCGAAGCTTGTTTCACTTAATTAGTAATTATCGTTGACAGGGTCGGGCCGCCGGGTCACAGTCTTCGTCGTGGCGCCGCCGCCGCGCTCTCGGGACGGGAGGGCGGTCGGACACGGCCTAGTGGCGCCCATGGACCCCAATCCTCGGGAGACACAGTTGACTTCGCATCGTGCAGGGATGGTGCGTGCCCGGCGGGCCGGAGCGGTTCTCGGAGTCGCCGCGCTGGCCGGGGCGGCGATGCCCATGGCGCACGCCGTCGAGCCGGAAGCCGCCGACGATCAGGGCGCGCCCACGTACTACGACAGCGGGCTGGCACCCACGCCGTACATGGGCTGGAACACCTACTACGGTCTGGGCGCCCCGACCGAGAGCGCGGTGAAGGACGTCGCCGACCATCTGGTCAGCAGCGGCCTCAAGAGCAGCGGCTACGACATCGTCTGGCTGGACGGCGGCTGGCAGGCCGACAATCCACGGGACGGCCGAGGACGGCTGGCCGCGCACCCGGACCGCTTTCCCTCCGGCATACCCGCGCTGGTGACCTATCTCCATCAGCGCGGACTCAAGGCCGGTATCTACACCGACGCCGGTGAGTACGACGGCGGCAAGAGCTGCGGTCTCGGCAGCCGTGGCCACTACACCGAGGACGCCAGACAGTTCGCGGACTGGAAGATCGACGCGATCAAGGTCGACTTCCTCTGCGGTATCGGCGCGAAGCTCGATCCGGGCCCGGCGTTCAAGGAGTTCAGTGACGCGGTCGCCACATCCGGCCGGCGGATGCTGCTGAATCTGTGCAATCCGCTCACCGACGACTGGGGACTGCCGCACACGCCGGCGCAGGACGCGCACAACGCGTATGTCTACGGCCCGACGATCGCCGACTCCTGGCGCACCGGCACCGACCTCGCGTTCGGCACGCCCTACCCGGGCAACTGGACCAATATCCTGCGCAGCGCCGACGCCAACGCCTGGCATCCCGAGGCGCAGGGCCCGGGCCACTACAACGATCCCGACTATCTGCTCCCGATGCGCAAGACCGCGGACGGCTCCTACGAACTCAACGAGGAGGAGTCCACCAGCCAGTTGGTGCTGTGGGCCGAGATGGGCGCACCACTGGTCATCGGCTCCGACCCGCGCACCCTTCCCCAGTCGATGATCGACACACTGCGCAATCCCGAGATCCTCGCCGTCGACCAGGATCCGCTGGCGATCCAGGGCGTACGGATCGCCACCGACGCCACCGGCGATGTCTACAGCAAGGTGCTCCAGGGCGCGGGCAAGCGCGCGGTGGTGCTGCTCAACCGCTCCGAGCAGCCGGCCGAGCGTACGGTGACCTTCGCCGACGCGGGACTGAGCGGGCAGGTCGCGGTACGGGATCTGCGCGCCAGGAAGAGCGCGGGGACGCACACCGGCTCGTACACCGTGACGGTTCCCGCACATGGCACGGCCTTCCTCCGGCTGTCCGGTACGGACCAGGCCCCCGGCGTGCCGCTCGGCGTACCGTCCTCGGCGGATCCCGCGCTGGTGGCGGACGCCGCCGGCGTACTGACCGCCTTCACGCGTGGTACGGACGGTTCGCTGCGGCAGCAGACGGGACGTGACGGCGACTGGTCGGCGCGTACCACCGCACTGGGCGGACCGACGCACAGCCGGATTCTCGGCCAGCCCGCCGCGTACGCCTCGGATCTGCCGGGCGGCGGGAGCCGTATTGATGTCTTCGTACGCGGCACGGACAACGCGGCCTACCGGCGCACCTCCGTCGCCGGGCACTGGGGGCCCTGGCAGAAGCTCGGCGGCACACTCACCGACGCGCCCGGTGTCGCCTTCCGCGGCCCGGACGACTGGACGCTCTTCGCCCGTGGCGAGGACGGCACCATCTCCTCGCGCGGACCGGCGGGCGGTCCTTCGGCACACTGGACCGCGCTCGGGACGCCGGAGGGACTGCCGGTGTACGGACGTCCTTCGGCCGTCACCGACTCGGCGGGCCTGACCCATCTCGCCGTACGCACCGCCGACGACGCGGTGTGGGCGAGGACGCGGGAGGGCTCCGGAGCCTGGTCGGCGTGGTCCTCGCTGGGCGGGACCATCAGCGGCAGCCCGACCCTCGTGGCGTCGGGGAACACCGTGCGCCTGTTCGCGAGGGCGAGTGACTACACCCTCTGGACCCGTTCGTACCGGACGGACAGTGCCGACGGCTGGGGCGGCTGGTCAAAGCGTGACGAGTTCAAGAGCGATGTGTTCCGGGGCGCCCTCGGCGCCACCGCAGGTCCGGACGGCCGGGTGCTGACCGTCTTCCGCGGTGTGGGCGACCGCGTCCATCAGAGCGGTCTCTGACCGCGCCGTATCGCACCGGCCGCACCGCACCGTAGCCCTGGGCGGGGCCCTGTCCAGGGCCCCGCCCAGGCAAACCCCACACCCTCCGCAGTCCACGCCCTCACAGACTTTTCGAGCCATCAGGGAGCACTTCCATGAACAGTTCAGCCCCCAGCCGCCGCCGGTTCCTGGCGGGCACCGGAGCGGTCGGCGCCGCCGCGTTCCTGAGCGGCTGTGTCACCTCGGGACCCAGCGCCAAGACCTCCTCCGGCGGCGGCCCGGTCACCCTTCAGTCCAACCTCTCCTCGCCGCAGGCGAAGAAGGCCATGGAGGATCTCGTCGCCGCGTTCAACAAGCGCGGCGGCGCCGAGGCCTCGCTCAACACCGTGGCCTCCGAGACCTTCCGCACCCAGCTCCCGACGTATCTGACCTCGGCCCAGCCGCCGGACCTGCTCACCTGGTATCCCGGCTCGGTGGCGGACTCGTACGCCAAGAAGGATCTGCTGCTCGACATCAGCGACCTCTGGGAGAAGCCCGAACTGTCGGGCTACAGCGAGGCCCTCAAGAAGCTGTGCACCTCCTCGGCGGGCAAGAAGGTCTTCGTACCGGCCACCTACTACTGGTGGGGCTGCTTCTACCGGAAGTCCAACTTCGCCAAGTGGGGCGTACAGGAGCCGAAGACCTGGGACGAGTTCCTCGATCTGTGCGACACGCTCAAGTCCAAGGGCGTCGCGCCGATCGGGATCGGCGCCGGCGGTAACACCGCCTGGGTCGCGTCCTCCTGGTTCGACTATCTCAACATCCGGATCAACGGCGCGCAGTACCACCGCGACCTCCTCGCGGGAAAGCACCGCTTCGACGATCCCGAGGTCCGCAAGGTCTTCGACCGGTGGGGCGAGGCCCTGCCCTACTTCGATCCGAACGGCACGGCGCTGGCCTTCCAGGACGCCACCACCGCGCTGCTCCAGGGCCGTACGGGACTGATGCTCATCGGCACCTTCTTCGCGGACTCCGCGCCCAAGGACCAGCTCGACGACATCGATTTCTTCCGCTTCCCGGTCATCGACCAGAAGGTGCCGTTGGCGGAGGAAGGCCCTACGGACGGCTACTTCGCCAGCGCCCGTACCGGTCACAAGGACGAGGTCAGGGAGCTGATGACCTATATGGCCACCGTCGAGGCGCAGGAGATCTATCTCAAGGGCTCCTCCGGCACCGCGCTGCCCACCAATCCGAAGGCCAAGGACACCGGGACACCGCTGGTGAAGAAGGGCCGCGCGCTGATAGAGGGCGCGGCGGACGTCACCCAGTTCTTCAACCGGGACTCCAGCGACGCCCTCCAGCCCACCGCGGACACCGCGCTCACCCGCTTCCTCGCCGAGCCCAAGGAGATCAACTCGATCCTCACCACCTGGCAGCGGGACGCCCAGAAGATCTGGGGACAGTGAGGTGACGGCACTGACCGCGCCCAGGTCCGGGCGGCGCGGAGACCGGAAACGGCCGGGAGGCAGTGGGCTGCTGGGCGGCCGAGGCGCGACACGCGTCAGGCCCGTGGTCCTCGTCTTCGTGCTCGTACCGCTGCTCGCCGAGGCCTTCTGGGTGTTCTGGCCGGCGGTCCAGGGCTTCTATCTCTCGTTGACGAACTGGGACGGAGTCTCGGCACCGTCGTTCGTCGGACTCGCCAACTACCGCGAGATGTTCGGCGACAGCGTCTTCCGTACGGCCCTGCTCGACACCGTGCTGTGGCTGCTGCTCTTCGGCGGTCTCTCCGTGATCCTCGGCCTCGGCGCGGCCCTGCTGCTCCAGCAGGAGCGGCGCGGGATCGGCTTCTACCGGGCGGCGCTCTTCCTGCCCGTGGTGTTCTCGCTCACCGCCACCGCCCTGGTGTGGCAGGCGATGTACCAGCCCGACGGGCTGATCAACAACACGCTCGAAGCCGTCGGGCTCGGCAGTCTGCGCCATGCCTGGCTGGCCGATCAGAACACCGCCCTCTACGCGGTGATCGTGCCCGCGCTGTGGCGCCAGATCGGCTATGTGATGGTGCTTTATCTTGCCGGTCTCAAGGGCATCGACCCGGTGCTCTATGAAGCGGCGAAGGTCGACGGCGCCACGCGCCGGCAGCAGTTCCGGCACATCACGCTGCCGCAGCTCAGCAGTGTCAACGCGGTGGTCCTGTCGGTGATCGTCATCGACTCGCTGCGCTCGTTCGACGTGGTCTGGGCGCTCACCCGAGGCGGTCCGTACCACTCCTCGGAGCTGCTCAGCACCTATATGTACTCCACCGCCTTCCAGTCGCTGCGGCTGGGATACGGCTCCGCCCTCGCGGTCGTGATCTTCGTGCTGGCCTTCGGGGTCATCGTGTCCTATCTCGTCCGCGCCTTCCGGGAGGCCGACTGATGAGCGTCACCCGAGTCACTTCGCCTGCTTCCCGGGCCCGGCGCCGCGCATCGTCCACCGTGGGCTTCCATCTCGGCGCGGGCGCGCTGTCCGCGCTATGGCTGGTGCCGATCGTCCTCGTCCTCGTCACCAGCACGCGGTCCTTCGACGACATCGCCGCCAACGGCCTCGGCAGCCTGCCGCACTCCTTCACCCTGAGCGGCTTCGGCCAGGCGTGGACCGACGGCGGACAGGCCCGCGCGCTCGCCAACAGCCTGCTCGTGACCGTGCCGACCGTGCTGCTGTCGCTCGCGCTGGCCTCGCTGGCGGCCTTCGGACTCGCCCGCTACGACCTGCCGCTGCGCCGCACGCTGCTGCTCCTGATGCTCGGCGGCAATCTGCTGCCCCCGCAGATCCTGCTGATCCCGGTCTCGAAGATCAGCGAGTCACTCGGGCTGTACGACTCGCTGTACGCGCTGATCGGCGTCCAGGTCGGCTTCGGTGTCGGATTCTACGTCTTCGTGCTGCACGGCTTCATGCGCTCCATCCCGCCCGAGATCCAGCAGGCCGCCGTCATCGACGGCGCGAGCCCGTGGCAGATCTACCGGCGCATCATCATGCCGCTGACCACCCCGGCCCTCGCCGCGCTCGGCGCGCTCTCCTTCACCTGGATCTTCAATGATCTGCTGTGGGCGATCACCGTGCTGCGTACGGACAGCAAGATGCCGATCACGGCCTCGCTCATCGGTCTCCAGGGCCAGTTCGTGTCGATGTGGAACGTGATCGCGGCCGGTTCGGTGATCGCCGCGGCGCCGACCGTGATCGTATTCCTGCGGTTCCAGCGGCACTTCGTCGCCGGACTCAACCTGGGAGCAGTCAAGTGACAACGCACGACCCGGACGCGTACGACTCCGACGCGCGGGAGGCCCGATGGCTGCTGCGCACCGCGAACACCGTCTACGCGGTCGCCCTCGCCGGTGACGGCCGCTGGGCCGAGCTGACCGCGTGGGGTCCGCACGGAGCCGAGACCGGGCCCTCGGCGCTGGACTGGTCCCGCCGTACGCACTTCATCACACCGGCCGATCTGGCGCCCGCCGAGTACATCCCGTACGGGCTGCGGCCGTTCACGGGCGCCGATCTGGTCGCCCAGCGGCCCGGCGAGGAGCGCGGTGTGTGGTGGACCTTCACCGGGGCGGCGCATGACGGAGAGTCCTCCCTGCGGCTGGTCTTCACCGACGAGAGCCTCGGACTGACGACGGCCCTGTGCTACGAGACCGTTCCCGGCACCGATGTGATCCTGCGCTGGACCGAACTGACCTGCACCGCGCGGACGGAGACCGGACTACGGCTGGAGCGCTTCGACTCCGCCGCCGTGAACATTCCCGTCACGGGCGGCGCCCGGCTGACGTATCTCACCGGCCAGTGGTCCCAGGAATTCCAGCTCACCCAGCTCGAACTGGCCCGTGGCAGCTTCGGGATGTCCTCCAACCAGGCCGTCCCCGGCCATGCCTACGCGCCCTGGCTCGCCGTCCAGGACGCCTCGTACCCGGCCGAAGGAGCCACTCCCACCTACGGCATCGCGCTGGAGTG
>NZ_FMDK01000240.1 GCF_900091995.1 Streptomyces sp. MnatMP-M17 | reverse complement strand
CTGGTCGCCGCTCGGGTGGTAGCGGTTGCCCTCGCGGACGAGCAGCCGCCGTACGGGAGAGCGCGGAACGGCCGGATACAGCGCGTTGGTGAACGGCGAGTCCTGCGGCTCGTAGTGCGTGGGCAGCGGGCCGTCCTCCAGCCCGTTGGGCGCGAACAGCCAGCCCTTGCCGTCCGCCTGCATGATGAAGGGATCGTCGCCGCGCAGCGCGTCGGGCCCGGTCGCGCCGTCCGGCGGTACATGGCCGGGAGCGCGGTCGGCGATGAAGTCCGGGACGTCGTGGCCGGTCCACCGTCCGCGTGCGCCGTCCCACCAGACATACGCCTTGCGCGCGCTCCAGGGAGTGCCGTCGGGCGCGGCGGACGCCCGGTTGTAGAGGATGCGGCGGTTGGCGGGCCAGGCCCAGGCCCACTCCGCGGCGACCCAGTCCTGCTCGGTGTGCGGCTTGCGGCGGGCGGCCTGGTTGACGCCGTCCGCGTACACACCGCAGTAGATCCAGCAGCCGCACCGCGTCGAGCCGTCGTCCTTCAGCTCGGTGTACGCGCTCAGCGGTGAACCGTCGGCGGCCTGCCCGTTGATCTCGGCGAGCACGGCCTCGGCGACCGGGTCGTCGTAGGGGCCCTCCACCGGGTAGTCCCACGTCAGATCCTGTACGGGCCGGTCCATCGGATCGGTGGACGCGGCCAGCTTCGCCTTGACGCGCTTGCCGAGGTGGTACATGAACCACAGATCGCTGCGGGCGTCGCCTTCGGGTTCGACGGCGGCGTGGTGCCACTGGAGCCAGCGGTTGGTGTTGGTGAAGGAGCCGGACTTCTCGGTGTGCGCGGCGGCCGGGAAGAAGAAGACCTCCGTGCCGATGGACTCCGTGCGCAGCTCGCCGGTCTCGATCTCGGGCCCGTCCTGCCACCAGGTCGCGGACTCGATCAACGAGAAGTCCCGTACGACCAGCCAGTCCAGCTTGGCCATGCCGAGGCGCTGGAGACGGGTGTTGGCCGAGCCCACGGCCGGGTTCTCGCCCATCAGGAAGTAGCCCTTGCAGACACCGTCGAGCTGTGCGACGACCGTCTCGTAGGTGGAGTGCGAGCCGGTCAGCCGCGGCAGGTGGTCGTAGCAGAAGTCGTTCCCGGCGGTGGCCGCGTCGCCGTAGTACGCCTTCAGCAGGCTGACGAAGTACGCCCGCGCGTTGCCCCAGAAGCCCTTCTCCGTACGGCTCGCGTCGATGTAGGACGCCAGGTCCCGGTGGGCGTGCGCGTGCGGCATCGGCAGATAGCCGGGCAGGAGGTTGAAGAGCGTGGGGATGTCGCTGGAGCCCTGGATGGAGGCGTGGCCGCGCAGTGCCTGGATACCGCCGCCGGTGCGGCCGATATTGCCGAGCAGGAGCTGGAGCACACTGGCCGCGCGGATGTACTGGGCGCCGACCGAATGCTGGGTCCAGCCCACGGCGTAGACGAAGGCGCTGGTGCGCTCGCGGCCCGAGTTGGCGGTCAGGGCGTCGCACACGCGCGCGAAGGTCTCGCGAGGAATGCCGCAGGTCTCCTCGACCAGTTCGGGCGTGTAGCGCGCGTAGTGCCGTCGGAGGATCTGGTAGACACAGCGCGGATGCCGGAGCGTCTCGTCGCGCGGGGGCCGGGCGTCCGCCTTGGGACCGCCGGAGCCGTGCGACTCCGCCTGGCCGGCCTCATGGATACGGGCCTCGGCGTACCGGTCCCCGCCCTGCCACCCTTGCCGCCTCGGCTGCCCGTCCCGCGTCCGCCGGCCGGCCGCGCTCTCGTACTGCCAGCTCGTGCGGTCGTAGTGGCGCAGCTCCTCGTCGAGCCCGGAGAAGACTCCGTCGAGATCCTCGGTGTCCCGGAAGTCCTCGCTGACGAGCGTGGCCGCGTTGGTGTAGGCGAGCACATACTCCCGGAAATCCTTCTCCTCGGTGAGCACATGGTTGATGAGCGCGCCGAGGAAAGCGATGTCACTGCCCGCGCGGATCGGCACGTACAGATCGGCGACCGCGCTCGTACGGGTGAAACGCGGATCCACATGAATGATCTGGGCGCCGCGCGCCTTCGCCTCCATGACCCACTGGAAGCCGACCGGGTGCGCCTCCGCGTAGTTGGAGCCCTGGATGACGATGCAGTCCGCGTGCTGGAGGTCCTGCATGAAGGTGGTGGAGCCGCCTCGCCCGAACGAGGTACCGAGACCGGCCACGGTGGAGCTGTGACAGACCCGGGCCTGGTTCTCGACCTGGACCACCCCGAGCCCGGTGAACAGCTTCTTGATGAGGTAGTTCTCCTCGTTGTCCAGGGTGGCCCCGCCGAGGCTGGCGATGCCCAGCGTGCGCGCGGTGCGCAGTCCTTCGTGCTCCCACTCCCAGGTACGGCGGCGGGTCTCGACCACCCGTTCCGCGACCATGTCCATGGCCGTCTCCAGATCGAGCGGCTCCCACCTCGTGGCGTACGGACGCCGGTGGAGGACCTGATGGCGGCGGGCCGGGCCGGTGGTGAGCTGAAGCGTCGCCGAGCCCTTGGGACAGAGCCGGCCCCGGCTGACCGGCGAGTCGGGATCTCCCTCGATCTGTACGACACGGTCATCCTTGACGTACACCTGCTGACCGCAGCCGACGGCGCAGTACGGGCAGATGGACTTGACGATCCGGTCGGCGGTCTCGGTACGCGGCCTGAGCGCCTCCGTACGGGAGGACATCGCGGCCCGGCCGCGCCCGAGCGGATCGGAACCGGTGAACTGGCGGCGGACGGGCCAGTCGTGGATCAGTCTGCGGACACCCATCGCTTCCTCCAGCGTCTGCGTCCCGGGGTCCCGGCTTCACGGGAAGGCGCTCCTCCAGATTCACCCGGCGCGCCGCGGTCTGCGACCGGTCGGAGTGTCAGGAAGCCCTGCGCCGGGCGTCGCTCAGCCACCCGGCCCTATCGCGGAGCCCGGCGGATCCCGGCGGTCCCGGCACGGGAAGGGACACGTCGTGGGTGATGTCCGAACCTCAGTGAGGGCGCCGGTGGCGGAGTTCGTGAAGCGGCGCCGGGAGCCGGCCGTCGCACAGACGCTGCGCTCCACCGCCGCCGCGACCATCGCCTATGTGGTCGCCCTCCAACTGAGCAACGAGACGGCTCCGCTCACCGCTCCGCTGACCGCCCTGCTCGTCGTACAGGTCACCCTCTACTCGACCCTCACCACCGGCATCCGCAGGGTGAACTCCGTCGTGGCCGGAGTGCTGGTCGCCATCGCCTTCAGCGCGCTGGTCGGGCTGTCGTGGTGGAGTCTGGGGCTGATCATCCTGGCCTCGCTCGTCGTCGGCAGGATCGTCCGGGCAGGTGAGTTCGTGCCCGAGGTCGCGATCAGCGCCATGCTCGTCCTCGGAGTGACACGGGTGACGACCACGGCCTGGGACCGGGTGCTGGAGACACTGATCGGCGCGGCGGTGGGGCTGCTGTTCAACTTCCTGTTCGTGCCGCCGGTGTGGGTCGGCACCGCGGGCGAGTCCATCGAGGACCTCTCCCGCCGGATGCGCCGGCTGCTGCTGCGTATCGGCGAGGGACTGACCGGATCGATCCCGGTGGAGCGGGCGGCGGCCCGGCTCCACGAGGCGCGGCGGCTCGACCATGACATCAGCGAGGTGGACGCGGCGCTGCGGCAGGCGGAGGACAGTCTCAGGCTCAACCCGAGGGTGAGGGAAGGACTGCTGCACCGGGTGGTGCTCCGTACCGGTCTCGACACGCTGGAGATCTGTACGGTCGTACTGCGCGTGCTGGCCAGAACGTTCACGGACCTCGCCAAGGAGCGTACGGAGGAGGCACTGTTCCCGCCGGAGGTGGGAAACGCGCTGGAGGATCTGCTCGCGCGGGTCGCCGGCGCCGTCGTGAGCTTCGCCGTTCTGGTCACCACAGAGGTGAGCGAGAGCGCGGAGATGGCGGAGGTACGGCTGTCCGAGGATCTGGCCGCGGCGACGAGAAGCCGGGAGCGGGTGGCACATCTGCTGCTGGAGGGCGTCCAGCGGCATCCTCGTCAGTGGCAGCTCCATGGCGCGCTGCTCGCGGAGATCGACCGGATGCTGGACGAGCTGAACATGGAGAACCGCTCCCAGCGGCTGATGGAGGAGCTGGACCGCGCCTCGCGCGAACAGCGCGAACGTCATCCGCGGCTGGCCGCGGCACGGCAGTGGGTACGGCGACGATCGCGGCGCGGCGGCCATGGGTGAAGATGGCCGGACCGGGCCCGGACCGGATGCCGGCATGGGCCGTGGAACGTCCGTGGGAACGGGCGGGAGCACGGGTGCGGGAGCAGATCCTTTTCCCGCGCGCGCATTCCGAAATCAGGCCGTCACGCTGGCGTGAATCGCTCGCTCTCGCGGCAACGAGAAACTCGGGCGTGTTAATTGACGCAAACTTTGCCCAATGTGCAATGGTCCGCACCGCATTCGGGGAAGAGCGCTCGCGTCCACCGTCCAAAACCCGGCGGAAATGGGCGTCATCAGCGATGACACTCCGATCCGGCCTGTCGGACGCGTTGTGATCACGCCATCCCGGCCTGTCCCATTCGCCCGGTGCGCGAACCGCCACCACCCCTCCCACCAGGCACATGAGGTGCGTGCAGAGGCTGAGTTGGGTGGGGCGGTTGATGAGGTCATGGCCGATGGCGGTACTGTGCGCCCGCGCCGTCATCGTGGGCGGCGCGGTTATTCGGAGGATTCTGTGACTCAATTCAGCGGATCATGGCGGCGCAGAGGCGCCCTCATAACAGCCGCGACGGCAGGTGTGCTCGCGGTCGGCCTGTCGGCCGCTCCCGCGTTCGCGCACACGCCGACGTGGGAGGTGACGTGTTCCGAGGTCAGCCTCGACCTGACCGCCTACGGCAACAGCGACAAGAACACCGTGACGGTCACCGTGGACGGCAAGGACCTGCTGCCCACGGAGAGCTTCAAGAACGAGTTCCACAAGAAGCTCACGCTTCCGGAGCACTCGAAGGAGCTGTCCGTCCGGCTCGTGGTGAAGGCCGCCGACGGCGACCAG
Organism: Streptomyces sp. MnatMP-M17; assembly: GCF_900091995.1. Taxonomy (GTDB): domain Bacteria; phylum Actinomycetota; class Actinomycetes; order Streptomycetales; family Streptomycetaceae; genus Streptomyces. The sequence goes on along the minus strand of NZ_FMDK01000240.1, from coordinate 1,523 downwards.
TTCAACAGGGACGAGACCAAGACCGCTCCGGTCTGCGAGGGAACCAGCCCGTCGCCTTCGGAGTCGGAGTCCACGACTCCGCCGCCGGCGGAGAGCCCCTCCTCGGAAACCCCGTCGGAGGAGGCTCCGACGGAGACCGCTCCCGCCACGCCGACCGAGGAGCCCACCAGCTCCGAGGAGGCGCTTCCCTCGTCGCAGCCGAGCCCCGCCGGGGACAACCTCGCCGAGACGGGCTCTTCGAGCGCCACGCCGATGATCGCCGGAGCCGCCGCTGTCGTGGTGGTCGCCGGAGCGGGCATCATGTGGGCCGCGCGCAAGCGTCGTACCGTACAGAACTGACCTGACGCTCCACGCACCACCCCGCCGCCACGCCGGCAGCCGTCCACTCCTTTCACCGCCAACACCCGGCGGCCTGGACGGCGATCGTCCGGCCGAGAGGCATGGAACGGCCGACAGCCGCCCACCAGGCTCCGCCTGAGGCGCGTCGCCCGGACTCCTTACGGCGGGAGGCGTGCGCGTCGTCTCACCGGGCCACGGTGAACGACGGGCAACGGTCGAGGCAGGCCCCGCGGCACATCCCCCGTCTGCGGGGCCTCGCCATGCGCGGCGCCGGAGGGGCGCGGACAATGGGCGGGACGCGACCGACACGCTGGGGGCGCCATGGATCCGGTGGAGGCTCTCGACAGGATCGCCTTTCTGCTGGAACGCTCACTGGCCGAGACCTATCGGGTACGGGCGTTCCGTACCGCCGCCGAGGCGGTGGCGGGCGTGTCTCCCGACGAGGTCGCACGGCGCGCCGCGGCCGGCACGCTGGGCCGGGTGCCGGGCATCGGCCCCAAGACGGCACAGGTCGTCGAGGAGGCGGTCGCGGGTGCCGTCCCCGGCTATCTGGAACGGCTGGAGCGGGAGGCCGGAGCTCCGCTCGCCGACCACGGGAACGCTCTGCGCGCCGCGCTGCGCGGCGACTGCCATCTTCACTCGGACTGGTCGGACGGCGGCAGCTCCATCGAGGCGATGGGACGGACGGCCGCGGCGCTCGGCCATGAGTGGGCCGTGCTCACGGACCACTCCCCCAGGCTCACCGTCGCCCGAGGTCTGACGGCCGAACGGCTGCGCGAACAGCTCGATGTGATCGCGGAGCTGAACGAGCGGTGGGCGCCGTTCCGGCTGCTCACCGGGATCGAGTGCGACATCCTGCCGGACGGCTCGCTGGACCAGGAGCGGGAGCTGCTCGACCGGCTCGATCTGGTGGTCGCGTCGGTGCACTCGAAGCTCCGGATGGACTCCGCTCCGATGACCGCCCGGATGATCACGGCCGTCCGCGATCCGCTCACCGATGTCCTCGGGCACTGCACCGGACGTCTGCTGACGGCGCGCCGGGGAACAGGCCGCCGGGACCGGCGCGAGGGCGGCAGGCCGGAGTCGGAGTTCGACGCGGAGGCGGTGTTCGCCGCCTGCGCCGAATCCGGTACGGCGGTGGAGATCAACAGCCGCCCGGAACGGCTCGACCCGCCACGCCGGCT
>NZ_FMDK01000384.1 GCF_900091995.1 Streptomyces sp. MnatMP-M17 | reverse complement strand
AGGCGGCGGCGCACGACAGCGGCCGGTCTGGCGATGACGGCCGCCGCGCTGGCCGCCACCGGAGCGAGCGGCGCGGTCGGTGCCTCGGCCGATACAGAAGGGCATGCGCGGACCGCGGGCGACACCGTGGCCGCATCGCCGCCTTCGTCGTCCGGGCGAGAACCTGCCGGTCGACCAGGCGAGTTGGTGTCCACGGCGGTGCGCATCGCGGATGCGGAGACGGTCCGGCTGCTGCGGCGTGGCGACCGGGTCGATGTGATCGCGGCTGCCGCGATCGCGCCGGGGCCGGCGGGAGTGGTGGACGGAGAGCCCGAGGCCCGGGTGGTGGCGGCGGGAGTCCGAGTAGCCGGGATCCCGAAGACGCGGGAATTCTCTTCGGACGGTGGAGCACTGGTCGTGCTGTCCGTGCCGCGTGCCACCGCCGCGGTGCTGGCAGCGGCGAGCGCCACCTCACGGCTGGCGGTGGCGGTGTGCTGAGTTGGCGTGCGCGAAGCCGTCCGGTGCCGGGCCGGGGCCTGTCGAGTCGCACTGGCAAGCTGTGGCGTCGCCTGATCGCGTGGGCGGATTGGACAGCGTGGGCACGCGCCGCCTTAGGTTGCGGAGCAGATTGTCACTCGAACCGCCCATGTGAAGAAAGGCTCACTCGTGAGCAAGGAGAAGGAGAGCGTGCTGGCGGGCTTCAAGGCCTTCCTGATGCGCGGCAATGTGATCGACCTCGCGGTCGCCGTTGTCATCGGCGCGGCGTTCACCAATGTCGTGAACTCCGTCGTCAAGGGCATCATCAACCCGGTGGTCGGCGCGTTCGGCACCAAGGATCTGAACAAGTACAGCTCGTGCATCAAATCGCCCTGCGAGACGAACGCCGCGGGCGAGGTGGTCACCGGAATTCCGATCATGTGGGGGACGGTGCTGAGCGCGGTCCTCACCTTTGTGATCACGGCGGCCGTCGTGTACTTCCTGATGGTCCTGCCGATGGCCAGGTATCTCGCCAGGCGGGCCAGGCAGCAGGCCGCCAAGGAAGAGGTCAAGGAGGTCATGGAGGTCAGCGAGCTGGAGGTGCTCAAGGAGATCAGGGACGCTCTGCTCGCCCAGCGCGGCGGGTCCGGGCAGAGCTCCTCGTAGGCCCGCGAAGACCGGCCGGACAGGGCCCGGCCTCTCAGGGCCTGGCGGCCGGGGCCGGCGGCGGTCAGAGGTGGTGGGGCGGCTTCTCGTCCAGGAAACGGGCCAGATCGGCGGCGCTGTCACCTCTCCCGGCGGGCCGCTCTCCCCAACCGCCGTCCGTGTCGTCCGAGGATTGCTGGTCCAGCGGATCGTCGAAGATCAACGCCGGATGCGGCCGGGGCGGGCCGGCTGGACGTGGCGGCGAGGACTGCTCCGCGGCGCGCGGCTCGGGGGTGGAGGCGGTGCTCATACCTCCAGAGTACGGGCGTGCGGTCCGCACCGAGGCTCCTGCGAGGGCGGACCGGGCAACCGGTCCTCGGAGGCACGGCGCGCGCCCCACCGGCCCGCCACCCGTCCCTCCGGTCCGCCCGATCCCTGATAGCGGCCGGCGCGCCAGGGCACCCCCAACCACGGTCCGGTTGCCGCCCGTGCGTCACTTCAGGACCGGAAAGCGAGGCAACTCGCGCGGCCGGTATCGGTGGTGGCGTCCATCGCATGTACGTTCGTCGGGTCCTGGACGATTTATCGTCGCGGGGCTGGTGGCGACGGTGATGGTGGCGGTCGGAGTGACACTCGCGGCCTCCCGAGGGGCGCGTGGTACGGATGGGGTTCATGGCAATCAATGACGCACTGACCGATGTGGCGGGCCTGCGAGTCGGACACGCCCGTGTCGCTGGGGGCCGTGCGCTCACCGGCACCACGGTCGTCCTCGCCCCGCAGGGCGGAGTGGTGGCCGCCGTGGACGTGCGAGGCGGGGGCCCGGCCACCCGGGAGACGGATGCTCTCGACCCGCGCAATCTCGTCGAGCGCGTCGATGCCATCGTGCTGACGGGCGGCAGCGCGTACGGACTCGACGCGGCGTCCGGAGTGGTGGCCTGGCTGGAGGAGCGCAAGCGCGGCGTCCGGGTCGGTCCCGATCCGGCCCAGGTGGTGCCGGTCGTCCCGGCGGCCGGTGTCTTCGACCTGGGGCGCGGTGGTGACTGGCGGATACGCCCGGACGCGGCGACGGGCCGCGCGGCGGTGGAGGCGGCGGCCTTCACGGCGAGCGGCGCACCGGTCGCGGAGGGCAGCGTGGGTGCGGGCACGGGCGCCGTCGTCGGGCCGCTCAAGGGCGGGATCGGTACGGCGAGCACGGTCCTGGACTCCGGAGTGACCGTCGCGGCCCTGGTGGTGGCCAACGCGGCGGGCTCGGCGGTCGATCCGCTGACGGGCGTGCTGTACGGGCGCTACTTCAGCGGTCGTACGGAGTATCCGAGACCAGACGTCCATGTGGCGGCGCAGCTCCGGCTGGCCGAGCTGCGCGAGCAGAACGGCCCGGCGCCGCTCAACACCACGCTCGCCGTCGTCGCCACCGATGCCGAACTCTCCCGTGCCCAGGCGCAGAAGCTCGCGGGGACGGCGCACGACGGTATCGCGCGCGCCGTCCGTCCTGTGCATCTCCTCAACGACGGGGACACCGTCTTCGCCCTCTCGACGGGCCGGCGGGCTCTCGCCAAGGAGGATCCGTTGGCCCTCAACGAGGTGCTGGCGGCGGGCGCGGACGTGGTGACCAGGGCAATCGTGCGGGCCGTACAGACCGCGAAGAGTGTCCGGGGACCCGGTGGGACGTTCCCTTCGTACGACGAGCTGTACGGGCTCGACTGACGGGCGCAAAGGCCGAGTTGATAGGGGGCGCGCGGGAACTTCAGGTACGCCCCCTTCGTTTTCCCAAACCCGGGACGCGATGTCAGCCCTAGGCGCTACGTTATGCAATCACCAAGTGACATGTGGCGACGGCCTGGAGACCCATCTTGAACGATCCCTACGAGACAACCGAGACGCACCTCGAGCGACTCCTGGGTCGGGCACTCAACTCCTTCGACCTGCCCGACGCACTGGTCGAAAAGCTCGACAGTGCGCTGGCGCACGCCAGCTCGCTGTGTTCCGCGCACCACAGTGCGGGGCTGCACCGCGAGACCTACCGGCACACCTATCTGCTCAACGACGGCAGTTCGCTGACCCTGTGGGAGCTGGTGCACAACACCGGCCGGGACGGCGCGCGGCTGCACGAGCTGTACGGAGAAGAGTCCGAGGTGCGGCTCGCCGCCACCCGGCTCTGCCGTCCCAGCAGCCCGGAGGCGGAGCGGCTCGCCGTCGACGGACCCGATGGGTTACCGCCG
>NZ_FMDK01000090.1 GCF_900091995.1 Streptomyces sp. MnatMP-M17 | reverse complement strand
GGCGGGCCGGGACGACGACTGCCGCCAGCTGCTCCTCCAGGGCGTCTCCCGCCCGGCCGAGGAGATCACCGACGCCGTGCTGGCCCTGGGCGGAGCGGGCCGCCCGCACGAGGCGAGAGCGCTGCTCAGCGCCTTCGTACAGGCCCGCGCTCCTGAGGACGCCGTGCTGGTCGCCGCGCCCGATCCGCACCGGCTCGTCCCGCAGCTCATCGACGCCGCCCGCGCGGTCTCCGCGTCCCGTGAGCGCGATGTCGTCCACGCCCTCAGAGTGGCGGGGATCGCGGACGCCTGACCGGCCGGTCAAGTGCCTGGTCAGACCCGAATCGCCCGATGTCGACCGCTCGGGTGTGAAACTTGATCGACTCTGCGGGTTAACGACGATGGTCTTGCCCCAGTGTGGGACGGGGCTTACGTTCTCCTCCTACGCATCCCATCTACGGGCGTAGAGCTATCGCCGCCCCCGCCGAAGGAGCAGCTCGTGGCCAGAGTCGTACGCGCCGCACTCGTCCAGGCGACCTGGACCGGCGACACCGAATCGATGATCGCCAAACATGAGGAGCACGCCCGCGAGGCGGCCCGGCAGGGCGCGCAGATCATCGGGTTCCAGGAAGTGTTCAACGCGCCCTACTTCTGCCAGGTACAGGAGCCCGAGCACTACCGCTGGGCCGAGCCCGTCCCGGACGGTCCGACCGTCACCAGGATGAAGGAGCTGGCCCGCGAGACCGGAATGGTCGTCGTCGTCCCGGTCTTCGAGCTGGAGCAGTCCGGCTTCTACTACAACACCGCCGCCGTGATCGACGCCGACGGCTCGTATCTCGGCAAGTACCGCAAGCACCATATCCCGCAGGTCAAGGGCTTCTGGGAGAAGTACTACTTCAAGCCGGGCAATGCGGGCTGGCCCGTTTTTGAGACCGCCGTCGGCCGGATCGGTGTCTATATCTGCTACGACCGCCACTTCCCCGAGGGCTGGCGCCAGCTCGGGCTGAACGGCGCGCAGCTCGTCTACAACCCGTCCGCCACCTCCCGCGGTCTGTCCGCCTATCTCTGGCAGCTGGAGCAGCCGGCCGCCGCCGTCGCCAACGAGTACTTCATCGCGGCGATCAACCGCGTCGGCCAGGAGGAGTACGGCGACAACGACTTCTACGGCACGAGCTACTTCGTCGACCCGCGCGGCCAGTTCGTCGGTGACACCGCGAGCGACAAGGCGGAGGAACTCCTCGTACGGGACCTGGACTTCGGGGTGATCGACGAGGTACGCCAGCAGTGGGCGTTCTACCGGGACCGCCGCCCCGACGCGTACGAAGGACTGGTGCAGCCATGACGCAGCCGTTCACGAACGATCTGTACGACCGCCACCGCGCCGTACTCCCCGACTGGCTGGCGCTCTACTACGACCGGCCCATCGAGATCACCCATGGCGAGGGCCGCCATGTCTGGGACTCCGAGGGCAACCGCTATCTCGACTTCTTCGGCGGCATCCTCACCACGATGACCGCCCACGCGCTGCCCGAGGTCACCAAGGCGGTGAGCGAGCAGGCAGGGCGGATCATCCACTCCTCCACGCTCTATCTCAACCGTCCGATGGTCGAGCTCGCCGAGCGGATCGCCGCCCTGTCCGGTATCCCGGACGCACGTGTCTTCTTCACCACCTCGGGCACCGAGGCCAATGACACGGCGCTGCTGCTGGCGACCGCGTACCGCGCCTCGAACCAGATCCTCGCGATGCGCAACAGCTACCACGGCCGGTCCTTCTCCACGGTCTCCGTCACCGGGAACCGCGGCTGGTCGCCGACGAGTCTGTCCCCGCTCCAGACGCTGTACGTACACGGCGGCGTCCGCAGCCGCGGTCCCTACGCGGGACTCACCGACGAGCGCTTCATCGAGGCGTGCGTCGCCGATCTGGAGGATCTGCTCGGCCACACCCGCGCGCCCGCCGCGCTGATCGCCGAGCCGATCCAGGGCGTCGGCGGCTTCACCGCGCCGCCGGACGGGCTGTACGCGGCGTTCCGCCAAGTCCTCGACCGGCACGGCATCCTGTGGATCAGCGACGAGGTGCAGACCGGCTGGGGCCGGACCGGCGAGCACTTCTGGGGCTGGCAGGCACATGCCGAGAACGGTCCGCCGGACATGCTCACCTTCGCCAAGGGCATCGGCAACGGCATGTCCATCGGCGGAGTCGTCGCCCGCGCCGAGATCATGAACTGCCTCGACGCCAACTCCATTTCGACCTTCGGCGGCAGTCCCGTCACCATGGCGGCCGGTCTCGCCAATCTCTCGTACGTACTGGAGCACGACCTCCAGGGCAATGCCCGCCGCGTCGGCGGACTGCTGATCGAGCGGCTGCGGGCGATCGGCGCCGGAGTCGACTCCGTACGCGAGGTGCGAGGCCGCGGGCTGATGATCGGTATCGAACTGGTCAGGCCCAGCACGGGAGAAGCGGCGCCCGAGACGGCCTCGGCCGTGATCGAGGCGGCGCGCGAGGGCGGGCTGCTGCTCGGCAAGGGCGGCGGACACAACACCAGCGTGCTGCGGATCGCGCCGCCGCTCACCCTGACCGTCGCGGAGGCGGAAGAAGGCGCCGCGATCCTCGAACAGGCCCTGCGCGGCGCGTAGTTCGCCGTACGGCCGGACCAGACCGGGCCGCCCGCACCAGGCGGCCCGGGACCGGCCGATCGTTCCGAAAGGGAGCGCCACCACCATGAGCAGTACCCGCACCCTGATCCGTGGCGGACTCGTCATCACCGCCGCCGACGAGACCCATGCCGATGTCCTCATCGAGGACGGCCGGATCGTCGCCCTCGCCGCGCACGGCACGGACGTGGCGACGGGCTGGACCGCCGACCGTACGATCGACGCCACCGGCAAGTACGTCATCCCGGGCGGAGTCGACGCCCACACGCATATGGAGCTGCCGTTCGGCGGCACCTTCGCGTCCGACACCTTCGAGACCGGCACCCGGGCCGCCGCCTGGGGCGGCACCACCACCATCGTGGACTTCGCCGTCCAGTCGCCGGGCCAGGCGCTGCGCGAAGGGCTGGACGCCTGGTACGCCAAGGCCGACGGCCAGTGCGCGATCGACTACGCCTTCCATATGATCATGGCCGACGTCAATGAGAGCTCGCTCAAGGAGATGGACCTGCTGGTCCAGGAGGGCATCACGTCCTTCAAGCTCTTCATGGCCTATCCCGGTGTCTTCTACAGCGACGACGGCCGCATCCTGCGCGCCATGCAGCGCAGCGCGCACAACGGCGGGCTGATCATGATGCACGCCGAGAACGGCATCGCCATCGACGTCCTCGTCGAACAGGCCCTGGCCGCCGGCCGTACCGATCCGCGCTACCACGGAGAGGTACGCAAGGCCCTGCTGGAGGCCGAGGCCACACACCGGGCGATCAAGCTCGCGCAGGTCGCCGACGCTCCGCTCTATGTCGTCCATGTCTCGGCGGAGGAGGCCGTCGCCGAACTGGCCGCCGCCCGCCACCAGGGACTTCCCGTCTTCGGCGAGACCTGCCCGCAGTATCTCTTCCTCTCCACCGACAATCTCGCGGAACCGGACTTCGAGGGCGCCAAGTACGTCTGCTCCACACCGCTGCGGCCCAAGGAGCACCAGGACGCGCTCTGGCGCGGGCTGCGCACCAACGACCTCCAGGTGGTCTCCACGGACCACTGCCCGTTCTGCTTCACAGGACAGAAGGAGCTGGGACGCGGCGACTTCTCGAAGATCCCCAACGGGCTTCCGGGCGTGGAGAACCGGATGGATCTGCTCCATCAGGCCGTGGTCGAGGGAAGGCTGAGCCGCCGCCGCTGGATCGAGATCGCCTGTGCCTCTCCGGCCAGGATGTTCGGTCTCTATCCGCGCAAGGGCACCATCGCGCCGGGCGCCGACGCCGATGTGGTCATCTACGATCCGCACACCGAGCAGACCGTTTCCGCCGAGACACACCATATGAACGTCGACTACTCGGCGTACGAGGGCAAGCGGCTCACCGGACAGGTGGAGACGGTGCTCTCGCGCGGTGAACTCGTCATCGACCGGCGGGAGTTCACCGGCCGGGCGGGACACGGGCAGTACACGCCGCGCGCCACCTGCCAGTACCTCCTCTGACACCGAGATTCTCCGACGCCGATCTTCTCCGACCTTGATTTCTGATAGCTGACACCGATATCCCCTTTTCATCCATACCGAGGAGTGACCAGGCCATGGACTTCGGACTTGTCCTCCAGACCGACCCGCCGTCCTCGGCGGTCGTCGGGCTCATGCGGCGTGCGGAGCGCAACGGTTTCCGCTACGGCTGGACCTTCGACTCCGCCGTGCTCTGGCAGGAACCTTTTGTCATCTACAGTCGCATTCTGGAGCACACCACCACACTGACCGTGGGACCCATGGTCACCAACCCGGGCACCAGAACCTGGGAGGTGACCGCCTCCACCTTCGCCACGCTCAACGAGATGTACGGCAACCGGACCGTCTGCGGTATCGGGCGCGGCGACTCGGCGATGCGGGTGGCCGGCCGTAAGCCCAACACACTGGCCCGGCTGGGCGACGCGATCGAGGTCATCCGCGATCTGGCGGAGGGCCGCGAGGCCACCGTCGACGGGCAGACGCTACGGCTGCCCTGGGTACGGGACGGCAAGCTGCCGGTATGGATGGCGGCGTACGGGCCCAAGGCGCTGGCCCTGGCGGGACAGAAGGCCGACGGCTTCATCCTCCAGCTCGCCGATCCGTTTCTGACCGAGTGGATGGTCAAGGCGGTCCGTACGGCGGCCTCCGATGCGGGACGCGATCCCGACTCCATCACGATCTGTGTCGCGGCGCCCGCCTATGTCGGCGACGATCTCGCGCACGCGCGTGAGCAGTGCCGCTGGTTCGGAGGGATGGTCGGCAACCATGTGGCCGATCTGGTGGCGCGGTACGGCGAGGGCTCGGGCCTGGTGCCGGACGCGCTGACCACGTACATCAAGCAGCGCGAGGGATACGACTACAGCCACCACGGCCGGGCCGGGAATCCTTCGACGGACTTCGTGCCCGACGAGATCGTGGACCGGTTCTGTCTGCTGGGTCCCGTCGAGGCGCATATCGAGAAGCTCCAGGTGCTGCGCGACCTGGGCGTCGACCAGTTCGCCGTCTACGACATGCATGACGCCAAGGAAGCGACGATCGACGCGTACGGCGCGGAGATCATCCCGGCGTTCCAGGACTGAACGGGCCTCGGTTCCAGAGCTGAACCCGCCTCCGTCCCAGGACTGAACCGGCTCCTCCCGCCTCGTTCCTGGGACCGAGGCGGGACCGGCCCCGTTCCCGGCCTGAACCGGCCCTCGACCGGCCCCGGGGCCGGAAGGCTCCCCTCCCCGATCTCCCGCACGGCCTCGTTCGACATCCCCGACACCCGCTCTCGAACGAAGGGTCCCGCCGCCATGACCGCGACCGCTCCGCCACCGTCCCCCGGAGAACCGATAGCCGGTGCCGATGCTTCCACCGATCCTCAAGGCCGTGTCGAGCTGCCGGCCGGCGCGCTTCCCGACGACGGCCGCTTCGTCAACGACGATCTGCTGCCCGTCCCGGTCGCCCGGCGCCGCTGGACCACCTACAATTTCGCCGCGCTCTGGGTCGGTATGGCGCACAACATCCCGTCGTGGCTGCTGGCCTCCGGGCTGGTCACTCTGGGCATGGACTGGAAGCAGGCGGTCTTCACGATCGCGCTGGCCAATCTGATCGTGCTGTTCCCGATGCTGCTGACCGGGCACGCGGGACCCAAGTACGGCATTCCCTTTCCCGTCCTCGCCCGTGCCTCGTTCGGGCTGCGCGGCGCCAATCTGCCCGCGCTGATCAGGGCGGCCGTCGCCTGTGCCTGGTTCGGTATCCAGACCTGGATCGGCGGCCAGGGCATCTTCGTACTGCTCGGCAAGATCTTCGGCGGCTGGGCCGACGCGTCGAGGATCGGCGGTCAGCCCTGGACGCTCTGGCTCTGCTTCGTCCTCTTCTGGGCGCTCGAACTCGCCATCATCTACCGGGGGATGGACACCCTGCGGCGCTTCGAGAACTGGGCGGCGCCGTTCGTGATCGTCGGCGCGCTGGTGCTGCTCGTCTGGATCACCGTCAAGGCGGGCGGCCTCGGCCCGCTGCTCGACCAGCCGTCCAAGCTGGGCTGGGGCGCGGATTTCTGGCCGGTCTTCTTCCCGTCGCTGATGGGAATGATCGCCTTCTGGTCCACCCTCTCGCTGAACATCCCGGACTTCACCCGCTTCGGCGCGGGCCAACGGGCCCAGATCTGGGGCCAGTCGCTCGGTCTGCCCACGACGATGACTCTCTTCGCGCTGCTGTCCGTCTTTGTCACCTCGGGCTCACAGGCGGTGTACGGGGCGGCCGTCTGGGATCCGGTCGAACTGGCCGCCAAGACCGACAATGTCTTCGGACTGCTCTTCGCGCTGGTGACCGTACTGATCGCGACGATCTCCGTGAACATCGCGGCCAATGTCGTCTCGCCCGCGTACGACCTCGCCAATCTCGTACCGAAGCTGATCAACTTCCGTACGGGCGCGCTGATCACGGGTGTGGTCGGTGTCCTGATCATGCCGTGGAAGCTGACGGCCACGCCCGAGCTGTACATCTTCACCTGGCTGGGACTGGTGGGCGGGCTGCTCGGTACGGTCGCGGGCATCCTGATCGCCGACTACTGGATCGTCCGGCGCACGGTCCTGGACCTCGCCGATCTCTACCGCCCGGGTGGCCGCTACTGGTACGCCAACGGCTGGAACGTCAGGGCGGTGGTGGTCTTCGCCGTCGGTGGTGTGCTGGCCGTGGGCGGCTCCCACTCGGCGCCGGGCAAGGGACCGTTCCCGGAAGACGGTCTGATCCCGTTCCTGAAGCCGCTCGCGGACTACGGCTGGGCGGTGGGGCTCGCGGCCTCGCTGGTGCTGTATGCGGCTCTGATGGCGCCGGGCCGGCGGACCGCGACGGCCTGAGGACTCGACGGAGCTTGCCCGGGCAGGGCTTGTCCGACTTGCCCGGGCAGGGCTTGTCCGAGTAGGGCTTGCCCGGGCAGGGCTTCGAGGAGCGGTGTGAGCGCGTGGGCCAGGCACTCGCGCCACTCCTCGACATCCACCCACCGCAGTCCCTCGCTCCGGGCTGCTACGGCACCCGGGCTGTCCACTCCGGTGTGCTGAACTTTGTCTTCGCCAGCTCGCGCGCCCGTGCCATCTCCTCGTCCGTGACCTTGCCGGCTGTCAGCCCGTAGCGGCCACGGAAGGAGTCGATCATCCGCCCGATGACCGCCTCGCGCGGCAGGCCCGTCTGGCGCCGCAGTGGGTCGACTCGCTTGTTGGCGCTGCGCGTGCCCTTGTCGGAGAGCTTCTCGCGGCCGATGCGGAGGACCTCGACCATCTTGTCGGCGTCGATGTCGTACGCCATCGTCACATGGTGCAGTACGGCGCCCGTGCCGTTCACAACGCGCTTCTGGGCGGCGCCCGCGACCTTGCCGCTCTCGGTCGCGATGTCGTTGAGCGGCTGGTACCACGCCTTGATGCCCATGTCGCCGAGCGCGCCCAGTACCCAGTCGTCCAGATAGGCGTAACTGTCCGCGAAGGTGAGCCCCTTGACCAGCGAGTCCGGGACGGAGAGTGAGTACGTGATGGTGTTGCCGGGCTCGATGAACATGGCGCCGCCGCCCGAGATACGGCGGACCACCGTGACGCCATGGCGCTCGGCGCCCTCGGCGTCGACCTCGTTGCGCAGGGACTGGAAGCTGCCGATCACCACCGCGGGCGCCGCCCACTCCCAGACCCGCAGCGTCGGCGGCCGGAGACCGGCCGCGACCTCGGTGGTGATCACCTCGTCGAGCGCCATATGGAGCGCCGGCGACTGCGGCGCGTCATGGATGAGCTGCCAGTCGTAGTCGGTCCAGTCGGTGGCGTGCGCGAGCGCGCGGCGTACGGCGACGGCGATGCCCTCGGCGGTGAGCCCGTACATCACCGTTCCCGCGGGCAGCGCGGCCTCGATACGGGCGGCGAGACCGGCGGCGTCGGTGCCGGCGGGAGCGCCCTCCAGGGCGCGGTCGATCGCCTCGATCGCCTCGTCGGGCTCCAGGAAGAAGTCGCCGGCGACCCGGACATGGCGCAGCGCTCCGTCCTCCGTGTCGAGATCGACCACAACGAGCTTGCCGCCGGGGACCTTGTACTCACCGTGCACCGGAACCTCCACCACTGGGCGTGAACAGTGCAAATCGTACTGCTGGACGAAGACACTTCCGCGACGGTGATGTCCCGGCTGCGTCCGTCGTCGCCTCCGCCTACGCCTTTACGGGCCGGCGGCCGGGCATACCCTGAGAGCTATGGAGAACCGGAAGAGAGATCCGGAGAACCGGAACCGCTTGGGCGAATTCCTCAGGGCACGCCGGGCCCGGATTTCGCCGGAAGACGTCGGGTTTCCTCGCGGAGGAGTGCGCCAGGTGCCGGGGCTGCGCCGGGAGGAAGTCGCGGAACTCGCGGGCCTGAGCACCGACTATCTGGCACGTCTCGAACAGGGACGTGAGACGCATCCGTCGGCCAGTGTGCTTTCCGCCCTCGCGCGGGCGCTGCGGCTGGAGCCGGAGGCCCAGCGCTATCTCTTCGCCGTCACCAACGGCCACCCAGGTCTCGTCGCGATCGATACGGCTACCGGTACGTCTTCTACCAATACGTCTTCCACTGGTACGTCTTCCCGGCCGATCGGCGAGAATCTGCTGTCTCTCCTGGACGAATGGGTCCATCACCCGGCGATCGTGCTGGACATCAGACACGACGTGGTCGCAGCGAATCATCTCGGACGCGCCCTGTTCGCCGGACACTGGTACAGCGGAAATCTGATGCGCCTGGTATTCCTGGACGAGGAGGCCCGGCCCTTTTTCCGTGAACGGGAGAAAGTCGCCGCGTCCGGCGCCGCCGCACTTCGCGCCGCCGCGAGTCGGGCGCCCGATGATGCGGGACTGACGGGTCTCGTCGACGAGTTGATATCGGGCAGCGAGGAATTCGCCCGACTGTGGACCAAGGCAGAGGTCCGGGACAAGAAATCCGAGCATTTCCGTGTACGGCATCCGATCGTCGGTGATCTCGACCTGATTTTCGAGACCTTCCGCCCGAACGGTGACAGTGACCATCTCGTCAAGGTGTACCGCCCGGAGCCCGGTACGGCCACCCAGGAAGCCCTGGCCGTACTGGGAAGCCTCACCGCCGAGGAAGCCGAGAAAGCCGAGGAAGCCGAGGAAGAGGAGACGGTCGAGACGTCCAGGGCGAGGCGCTGAGAGGTACGGGGCGGCGGGCGACGGGCCCGATAACCGCCCGGCGGCCGTTTACACCTGCCCGGGGTGGGTGTAACTCGCCCTCCCCGTCCGGAGCGCCTTCTCCTAGCGTGGTGCGTGACGGCATGTGATGGGGAAGGACCCGCGCCACATGCCTGGTGGGGAAGGACCCGCGCCGCCGACGGAAGGCGCCACCGATGGGAGGCCTCAGTGACCGCGCGTGACATTGCGACATCCGAGGCCCTGGCGCCTACGCCCCGTATGACACGTGCTCTGACCTTGCTCTTCGCCGTCGCGGCGGGCGGCGCCGTGGCCAACCTCTACTACGCGCAGCCGTTGCTGGATGTCATCGCGGGAGACCTACGGGTCGGCGAGAGCGTCGTCGGCCTGCTGATCACGGCGACACAGATCGGCTACGCGCTCGGCATCCTGTTCATCGTTCCGCTCGGTGACTTTCGTGACCGTCGCCGGCTGATTCCCTTGATGATGGTCCTCTCGGCCGGTGCTCTGGTGGCCTGTGCGGTCGCGCCGGAGATCATCACACTGGCCCTGGCGATGGTCGCGGTGGGCGTGACGACGGTGTCGGGACAGATCCTCACGCCGCTCGCGGGCGATCTCGCCGACGACGCGTCCCGGGGAAGAACCGTGGGCATCGTCGTCAGCGGTCTGCTCTCCGGAATCCTGGTCGCCCGGATCTTCAGCGGGCTGATCGCCGATGCCACCAGCTGGCGCGTGGTGTTTCTGATCGCCGCGGGCATCGTGCTCGTCCTCGCGTTCCTGCTGCACCGCTCGATCCCTCGGCTGAAGCCCAAGACGGCGGTGATCTCCTACGGCGCGGTGCTGCGCTCGGTCTTCTCGCTGATCGCACACGAGCGGAAACTGCAAGTCACGATGGTGCTCGGCGCGACAGGCTTCGGCCTGTTCACGATGTTCTGGACGGCGCTCACCTTTCTGCTGAGCGATCCTCCCTACCGCTATCCCATCTGGGCGATCGGTCTCTTCGGCGTCGCGGGCCTGGTCGGCGCCGTCGCGGCGCAGGGCGCGGGACGGGTGCACGACCGCGGCTGGTCGGTCACCGGTACGGGGCTGGCGTGGCTGCTCGTGGCCATCGCCTGGGCCATCGCGGGATTCGGCGGCCATGTACTCGTCTTCGTGGTGGTCGGCATCGTGCTGCTCGACATCGGGGTCCAGGGCCAGAACATCCTGAACCAGTCGAGGATCTTCCAGATCTCCGCCGCCGCCCGCAGCCGCCTCAACACGGCGTACATCGCGGGCAACTTCGTCGGAGGCTCCCTCGGCTCCTTCGCCGCCGCCCTGCTCTGGTCGACAGGCGGCTGGCCGGCCGTCTGCACCACCGGAGCCGCCCTGTCCGCCGTCGCACTGCTGATCTGGCTCACCACCCGCCACGGCGCCCTGCGCACGCACACCGCCCCGGCTTCCGCACGGCAGCCGTAGGCGCCCGTTGAGCGTGTTTTCGCTGTCCTCAAGCGTGGCGCGTGCTGGACCTCGCATTCTTTTTGTTCACCTGTTATTTGTCTACGATGATGCGAGCGTTTTCCTCACTCTCTAGTCGGTCGATTTCTCGAATTGCGCTTTATCTGCGATTGAAGGCATAAAGCTTCGCCCTGTGACCTTGATCACCGTTGGTTTCCTGTGTGCTGCCGTGGTTATGATCCCTGCGTTATTCGTGAAGCTTGTGCGCTACATGGGGTGGGGCTGTGAATTCAAGCGTGTGGGGTCGGGTTTCCTGTGGGTAGCCCGTGGGTGCGTCGTGTCGTTGCGAGATTCCTGGCGTGGGTGCTGCTTGTCGGCGGAATGGTCGTGGTGAATTCTCCGACTGCTCATGCTGATACGTCGGTGCCTCAAACGCCGTCCGAGCGGGCCGCGGCCTCGGGTGAGCCGGTCGAGGTGACGGCGGAGCGTACGGAGTATGCGCAGACCTTCGCGAATCCGGATGGTTCGTACACGCTGAAGCAGGCGACGTCGCCGCAGCGGGCGAAGGATGCTTCTGGTGTCTGGCATGACGTGGATACGACGCTCGTGCGCGGGGCTGACGGCATGGTTGGGCCGCGGTATGCCGCGGTGGATGTGTCGTTCTCAGCCGGCGGTGCTCAGGACATGGTCCGTCTGGAGCATGGGCAGGGCGCGCTGTCCGTGCGGTGGCCGGGTGATCTTCCCCAGCCGTCGCTGGACGGGGCGACGGCCACGTACTCCGAGGTACTGCCCGGGGTGGATCTGCAGTTGACCGCGATGCCGGACGGGTATCGGGAGGTTCTGCTGGTCAAGTCGGCGGAGGCCGCGCGGAACGAAGCTCTGGAGGAGGTGCGGTTCGCCGTCGCGGGTGAGGGCGTGTCCGTGGTCGCGGGAGCCGGTGGTGGGCTGCGTGCGGTCGATGCGGATGGCAATGCGGTGTTCACGGGGCCGGCGGGGAAGATGTGGGACTCCTCCGGGGACGGCACAGGCACCGGCATCCAGCCTCAGACGCTCCGGGCGGCTGGTGCAGAGGCGGCCGGCGATTCGGGGGCGGCCGGTGAGGCGGGTGCGGATGACCCAGGTTCCGTCCAGCCGCGTGACGGTGACGTGACGGCCACCCTGCCCGTGCAGGTCGACGCCGACAGCATCGCTGTTGCCCCCGACCTGAGCCTGCTGCGAGGCGACGACACGGTTTACCCGGTTCGCATCGATCCCTCGGTGGGTCTCTCGCGCGCCGAGCGGACAGTGCTGTCCTCCGACAGTGACAAGTTTTACCAGTTCTCCGGTGAGTACGGCGTGGGGCGCTGTTCGAGTGCGGACGGCTACTACTGCGGTGACAATTACGTGAACCGGATGTATTTCGAGTTCAGCCCCAGCACTCTGGCCGGAAAGCATGTTCTGCACGCCACGTTCCGGGCGCATGAGACGTGGTCGTTCGACTGCAATCCTTATACGGTCAATCTGGAGCGCACCGGGAATATCTCCGAGGGGACGCGGTGGCCGGGGCCGGCCATCGGAAATCTCATGGATTCCAGGAAGGTGTCGGCCGGCCGGGGTGACAACTGCAGTCCCTCCCAGCCCGATTCCTGGGTCGAGTTCAACGGCGGTCTCACCCAGAACGTGCGGGACTTCGCCGACGGGAAGTTTTCCCGTCTCACGCTGATGCTGCGCGCCCTCGACGAGGGCGAACCGCGCGCCTGGAAGCGTTTCGACGACAACGCCGAGCTCAGCGTGGACTACGTGCCGGATCCGGGGGTTCCGATCAATGTCGGCGTGATTCCGGGTGTGCCTGGGGTGAAGGCGGCCGGGTACTGCGAGCCGGAGAGCGCTCCGCTGGCCGTGACGGTGGACCAGCCCACGGTCCGTGCCCGGGTGGAGACGGAGGTCTCGCCGGGAACCAACGACAGCAAGGGCCAACTGAAGATCAACTACCGCATCGCGCGCAAGCTCGACACCGGCGCCTGGGAGGAGATCTGGGCGGAGGACAGCCCCGACAGCGGCTATGTTCCGGACGGCACGTTGCTGGACAAGCAGACGAGCAAGCGCACGGACGGCACCCAGTACCGTTACCGCGCTCGCACGCAGTCGCACTGGTCGTACAACGGTGGAAGCGGTGAGCTGTACTCCTCGTTCTCGCCGTGGTGCTACTTCACCATCGACTCCTCCGCGCCCAAGGCCCCGCGGATCGAGCCCAAGGATCCGGTCAATGGCTCGCCCTATGTGGAGTGCGGGACGGACTCCTGCCCTCCCAAGGGCGGTCCGGGTGTCGCCGGTACCTTCGTGTTCAAGCCCAACAGTGCGGATACAGACATCAGTAAGTACCAGTGGACGCTGAACGGTCCGAGCGGGCAGGTCGGGAAGACGCGCACTGTCACGGCAAAGGCTGATCACACGGCCGAGGTCACCGATGTCATACCGAGCATGGGCGGCACGCACCATCTGAAGGTGTGGGCCATCGATGTCCGGGCACGGACGGGTACGCCCGAGACCTTCGACTTCCAGGTCAGTCTCCCGCCGGGCCCCGTCGGACGGTGGCACTTCAATGACGGCGCTCCCGGTTCTGGAGTGACCACGGCCAAGGACAGTGCGGGCGACGATCCGCAGCACGATCCTTCCGCGGCCACGCACGACTTGATGCTCCGGGGCGGTGCGGGCTTCTCCACCATGGCACGGCGGGGTGACGAGGACACCTCGATGTGGCTGGACAGCAGCGACCCCGCTCTGCAGCAGGCGTACGCGGATGCGTCGGCGCCGGTGGTGAATACCGCGCACTCGTTCACCGTCTCGGCCTGGGTGAATCTCACTGATGCCTCGTCGAGTCGGATGATCGTGACCGCTCCCGGCGCGCAGGCTCAGGCGTTCGCGCTGTACTACTCGTCGTCGTCGCGGTCGTACGTATTCCATTACACCGCCACGGACTCGGCCACTCCGGTCTTCATCAGGTCGGACGCGTCCGCCACCGACCCGCCGCTGCGGGTGTGGACGCATCTGGCCGGCGTCTACACCGCCGCCACCGATGCGAGCGGCAACCGGACGCCGCAGGACGACACGATCCAGTTGTTCGTCAACGGCCGTGTTCAGGGCGACCCGGTCAACCTGCGGGCCGTGGCGCCCAGTTACGTTCCCTGGGAGGCCGGTCAGGGCTTGCAGGTGGGGCGTTCGATCGTACGGGGCGCCGCCGGGCAGTACTTCCGTGGCCGTATCGACGAGGTCGCGGTCTGGCAGAGCGCGCTGTCCGCCGACGAGGTCGTCAGGGAGGCGGGGTCGAGGGAGGACAACGTACCTACCACCGAGCTGGTTGCCGACTGGAACGCGGAGGGCTCTTCGGGAACAACAGTGGATGAGTTCTCGCCCTATCCGATCGGTGCGATGGCGCTGTCCCTCGGGGCGAGCCTGGACGAGGAGTCCAGCACCCTGGTCCTGGACGGGAGCAAGGGCTACGCGTCCGTGACCGGTCCGGCGATCGACGAGACGGGCTCGTTCACGGTCTCCGCCCAGGCCCAGATCAATGCGGTCGTACTCAACACCAAACCCGATGGCTATCAGGCCCAGATCGCGGGCCAGGCCGGAAGCGGGGGCGCCTCGTGGGCCCTGGCGGTGCAGAAGTTGGGGCCGGACGTGTACGTGTGGAAGTTCGTGCGCACCACCTCTTCCGGGACCAGTGTGGCCACGGCTGATGTGACGGATGTGTCCGAACTTGCCGATACCAGTTCCTCGGTGACGCTGACCGGCGTGTACGACGCGCAGGACCAGGGCGGCCGGATGCACTTGTATGTGGGTACCAAGCCGGTGGAGGACGGCCTCAACAATGCGGTCACCGCGCCTCAGCAGGGCACCGGCAGCCTGGCCATGGGCGGCACTTCCGACAGCAGCCGCTTCGCGGGACGGCTGGGCCGACTGCGTATCTGGGCCGGAGCGATGACCTTCGAGCAGGTCCTTTCACGCATCATCGCCGGCGACTGATCCGGTCCCGGTGGGCGAAGAGAACCGCTTCTTCGTCCACCGGGCGGGCTCCGTACCCCGTACCCCGTATGACCAGCAGCCCGCCGGGCCGACTGCGTCCCCTCATCTTGCCCGCCGTGCATGGGCACGGCCTCCCCTCTCCACTCACCTCGTGCCTCCTCGGGGGCCCTTGATGGAACTTGGACGTGAGACTCATGCCGCCGTTCCGCCGTCGCACCGCCACCAGAGAGAGAACCCGTTTTCGCGGTCGAGTAGCCGTGACCACCGCGTTCGCCCTCCTGCCCGGCCTGCTCAGCCCGCTGACCGCGGTGGCCCAGGACATACAGCCGCCGGGCCGTCTCGACGCACCGAAGCCGGTATCGGTGAAAATGGTTCCGCTGAAGCCGATAGAGACGGCGACCTCTCGTCTAATCGCCCGTCAGGAGGCTGCCAACAAGAAGGCGGCGGACCGGGCACTGCGCGACCAGGCCGCGACGGTGGTCTGGCCGACGGCCGCGACCACCACACTCACCACTCCCGCCACCGGAACGGCGAAGGCCACCGCGGGAACTCTGCCCGTCTCCTTGTCCGCGCCGACCACCAAGGCGGCACGGGCGAAGAAGTCGGCGCAGTCCGTCAAGGTGTCCGTGCTGAGCCGGAAGCAGACAACCGCACTCGGTATCAAGGGCGTTGCTCTGACTGTCACGGCTCCGCGCGGCGGTGGGACGGCTGATCTCGCCATCGACTACTCCGCGTTCGCCGGAGCGTACGGCGGCGACTGGGCCGGCCGCTTGCAGGTCCTGCGCCTGCCCGACTGTGCCCTCGGCCAGCCCGGCAAGGCGTCGTGCCGTAGCACGACACCGCTGGCGTACTCCAATGAGCGCGGCGAGCAGCAGCTCCGGGCTCATCTCGACTTCAGCACCGCTGGAAGTACCGTCGATACTGCTGTCGGTGACGCGCCCACCGCGAAGCCTTCCGCCAAGTCGGCGACCGCCAGCGGGCAGTCCATGGTGCTCGCGCTCGCGGCGGGAACCAAGTCCGGTGGCGGTGACTACAAGGCGACCCCGCTCTCGGCCTCTTCCACCTGGGAGGCGGGCGGCTCATCAGGCACCTTCACCTGGAACTACCCGCTCAAGACACCGCCGGCCGCTGCCGGTCCCACTCCGGACCTGGCCATCTCGTATGACTCGGGGAGTGTGGACGGGCGCACTGCGAACACGAACAACCAGGGCAGCCAGATCGGCGAGGGCTTCGACCTGACCTCGTCGTACGTCGAGCGCAAGTACGGCTCCTGCGACGACGACGGCCAGAGCGACAAGTTCGACCTGTGCTGGAAGTACGACAACGCCTCCCTCGTCCTCAACGGCAAAGCCACCGAACTGGTCAAGGACGACACCAGCGGAACCTGGCGCCTCAAGAACGACGACGCCTCGGTCGTCACCCACTCCACCGGCGCCGACAACGGCGATGACGGGGACGACATCTCCGGTGGCAAGGGAGACGGTAAGGGGGAGTACTGGACGGTCATCACCGGTGGCGGCACGAAGTATGTCTTCGGCCTCAACAAGCTCGACGGCGCCGGCAGCGAACGTACCAACAGCGTCTGGACCGTGCCGGTCTTCGGTGACGACGCCGGTGAGCCCGGCTACAGCAGCGGCACCTCGCTCGGCGGACGCGCCAAGACCCAGGGATGGCGCTGGAACCTCGACTACGTCGAGGACACCCGCGGCAACGCCATGAGCTACTGGTACACCGCCGAGACCAACAACTACGACACGCTCGGCGACGACACCACCGGCACCTCGTACACGCGTGGCGGATACCTCACCAAGATCCTCTACGGTCAGCGGGCCGGCGCCCTGTTCACGGGCACACCTGCGGCCTCGGACAAGGTCACCTTCACCTACGACGAGCGGTGCATCCGCGCCGACGGCTGCGACTCCCTGACCGAGAGCACCAGCCCCCAGTGGCCCGACGTACCCTTCGACGCCATCTGCAAGGACGGCGACAAGTGCACCGGCAACGTCGGCCCGTCCTTCTTCACCCGCAAGCGGCTGACGGGCATCACCACCTACGCGTGGAACGCCGCCCGTACTCCGACCGCCGATTTCGAGTCCGTCGATTCCTGGAAACTCACGCAGCAGTATCAGGATTCGGGTGAGACGGGTGACTCCAACGACCAGTCCCTGTGGCTGCGGTCCATCCAGCACACCGGCGAGCACGGCACGCCGCTCTCGACGGATCCCGTCACCTTCACCAGCGAATTCCTCAAGAACCGCGTCGACGGCGAGGCCGACGACATCCTGCCCCTGGCGAAGCCTCGCCTGACCGGCATCACGAGCGAGACCGGCGCCAAAACGGCCGTCACCTACGCCGCGGCCGATTGTGTCGCCGGCGAGACCAGACCGCGTCCCGACCAGAACACCAGCACGTGCTATCCCGTCCGCTGGAAGCCGAACGGGGGCGGGGACGCCATTCTGGACTGGTTCCAGAAGTACCCGGTCATCGCCGTATCGACCAGCGACCAGACAGGCGCCTCCGGCACCATCAGCGACACCTATCAGTACTCCGGTGGAGGCGCTTGGCACTACAACGACGACCCCATGACGCCCGAGAAGGACCGCACCTGGTCCATCTGGCGTGGCTTCGCCAAGGTCACCCACCAGACCGGTCCCGCCAACGGCACCCGGAGCAAGAGCGTCAGCGTCTATATGCGCGGTATGGACGGCGACCGCCTGCTGAAGGCCGACGGCAAGACGCTCGACCCGGACGCCCGCAGAAGCGCCCAGGCCACGGGCATCAAGGCCCCGGCCATCACCGACGCCGACCAGTACGCGGGCTTCACCCGGGAGACGGTCACCTACGACGGCGACAGCGAAGTGGCCGGAACCGTCAGTGATCCCTGGTCACGCAGGACCGCCACCCAGCACAAGTCCTACGCGGACACCGAAGCGTACTTCGTCCGCACCGGCGCCACCCACAACCGGACCAACGTCACCGTCATCAGCCCGGTCGACCGCGTCCGTACGACCGTCACCACCTACGACGACTACGGCATGCCGCTGACCGTGGAGGACAAGGGCGACGACGCCGTCACCGGTGACGAGACCTGCGCGCGCACCTGGTACGCCCGCAACCCGTCCGCGGGCCTGACCTCACTGGTCTCCCGCACCCGCGTCACCGCGAAGCCCTGCGCCACCGCCGAGAGCGCACTCGACCTGCCCGCCGACTCCACCAAGCCCGGCGACATCATCTCCGACACCGCCACCACCTACGACGCGACCGCGGCCTGGACCGCGGACCAGAGTCCCACCCGGGGCGAGCCCAGGTGGACCGGTCGCGCGAGTGGTTACGACAGCGGCGACCAGCCGAGTTGGCAGAAGCTCAGCACGATGACGTTCGACAGCCTTGGCAGGCCGCTGCTCGTCAAGGACACCAACGACAAGCAGACCAGCAGAACCACCTACACCCCGACAGCCGGCGGTCCCCTCACCGCCACGACAGTTTTCGACGCGAAGGACTACACCACCAGCACGGTCGTCGACTTCGCCACCGGCGCGGCTACCAAGGTCACGGACGCCAACTCGAAGATCACCGAGAGCACTTACGACAGCCTCGGACGCGTCACCCAGGTCTGGCTGCCCAACCGGCCGCGTCTACTAGGCGGTAGCGCGAACTATAAGTACGACTATCACCTCTCGAAGGACACGGCGTCCTGGGTCTCCACAGGCACCCTCACACCGACAGCATCGGGCTATATCACCAGCTACACCATCTACGACTCCCTGCTGCGCGCCCGGGAAACCCAGTCCCCGACTCCGGCAGGCGGACGCGTCGTCAGCCTGACCCAGTACGACACCCGCGGCCTGGTCAGTTCCACCCTGTCGGACATCTATGACGCGAGCGCCCCACCCTCCGGTAACCCGGCCACCGTCGAGGGCGGCCAAGCGCCTCTGCAGGTGGACACCACCTACGACGGCGCGGCCCGTCCCGTCGCCAGCGAGACCAAGGTGCAGGGAGTCCACCGCTGGACCACCACCACCACGTACCAGGGCGACCGTGTTCTCCAGACGGCCCCCACCGGCGGCCAGGCCACCGCGACTCTGACCAACGCTCTGGGCCAGACGACCGAGTCCCGCGAATTCGCCAACCCCCAGAACACCGGCTCGTACAACCACACCCGCTACACCTACACGCCCGGTGGGCAGCAGAAGACCGTCACCGCCCACGACAACAGCGTCTGGTCCTACACCTACGACCTCTTCGGCCGCCAGACCAGTGCCAAGGACCCGGACAAGGGCACCACGGAAACCCGCTACACCAGCCTCGACCAGGTCGACTGGACCCAGGACGCGGAAGACCGAAAGCTCTTCCATCAGTACGACGACCTCGGCCGTAAGACCGACCTGTGGCAGACCGACAAGACCGTCGCCGCCAACAAGCTCGCCCACTGGGACTACGACCAGGTGGCCAAGGGCCAGCAGGACACCGCCACACGCTATGTCGGCGGAACCGCCGGGCAGGCTTACGTCCAGAAGGTCACAAAGTTCGACGGTCTCTACAACGCCACGACCAGCCAGTTGACTCTCCCGGCCAATGACCCACTCGTAACCGCCGGCGTCCCTCAGACGCTGACTTTCGCTGCCAATTACAACGTGGCCAACCAACTCGCCACCATCACCGCCCCAGCCGTCGCAGGCCTCGCCCAGGAAGGGATCACCAACACCTACGACGGCCTCGGCAACTTGAAGAACGTCAACGGCACCACCGGATACCTTCTGGACGCCGCATACTCCGAACTCGGCGACCTCACCACCCTGAGTCTGGGCACCAGCTCCGTCGGTTCCGCGAGGAAGGGCTCCCTCAATTACGGGTACGAGAACGGCACCCGCCGCCTGACCCGGTCCTATGTCACCGACTACAACGGCAACAAGGCGCAGGACCTCACCTACGTCCAGGACGACGCGGGCAACGTCAAGTCCATCAGCGACGCCAGCACCCTCGGCGGCACAGGCCAGGCCGACAACCAGTGCTTCCTCTACGACGGCTACCGCCGCCTGACCGAAGCCTGGACCCCCAAGACGCCTGACTGCGACGACACCGGACGCACCACGGCCAACCTCGGCGGCGCCGCTCCCTACTGGACGTCCTACGGCTACACCACCGCCGGCCAGCGCTCCAGCGAGAAACAGAACCTGGCCACCGGTGACCAGACCACCACCTATGCCTACGGAACCACCACCGGCCAGCCCCATCCGCTGGACCACACCACCGGCGCCAAGAACGCCGCCTACGTCTACGACGACACCGGCAACACCACTCACCGCCCTGGCACCACCGCCACCCAGACGCTCGTCTGGAACAGCGAAGACCAGCTCTCCAGCCTCACCGAGGGCACCAAACAGACCGGCTACCTCTACGACGCCGACGGCAGCCTCCTCATCCGCCGCGCCACCGGCGACGGCGACACCGTCCTCTATCTCGGCGACATGGAGGTCCGCCTCACGGTCAAGGGCACCACCAAGACCCTCAGCGGCACCCGCTACTACACCGCGGCCGGCCAGACCATCGCCGTCCGCACCGCCACCGCGGGAGTCACCGGCACCAAGCTCAACTTCCTCGCAGGCGACCACCACGGCACCTCCAGCCTCGCCTTCGATGCCACCACCTGGGCCGTCACCAAGCGCTACACGACACCCTTCGGCGCCCCCCGAGGCACCCAACCCACCACCTGGCCCGACGACAAGCGCTTCCTGGGCAAACCAGCCGACGACTCCACCGGCCTCACCCACATAGGCGCCCGCGAATACGACCCCGGCATCGGCCAATTCATCAGCGTCGACCCGCTGCTCTCCCTCGACCAGCACCAATCCCTCAACGGCTACTCCTACGCCAACAACACACCTGTCACATCCAGCGACCCCACAGGCCTGTGCCCCGCCGACCTCTGCGGCGACGGCACCCCCATCGGCGGCACCGGCCAGGTAAAGGGCGACCCCACCCGCTTCGTCAATACGCACCCAGACGTATCGAACAGATACGACGTCGTCCCTCGTACAAGCGGCACCGCCTCGGTAGCCAACAGTGGAAACACGGGAGGCAACTCAAGTCGGGGCGGAGGATGTAGCTTCTGGGACCTTGGGTGTAACACAAAGAAAGACGTGAAAGACATTTACTACGGAGCCGGGGAATTGTTTTATGGGCTCGTAGGGAATGTGCCGTACGCTGCGGAGTACGGCGGGTGGATTTTTGACGCGGACTGTCGAAATGGCGGTGGCCCGGGAAGTCCCGGATGCGACTATGGAAACCAGTATGATAACTGGGTCGCAGGCTACGGATATGACACTTCTGGTGATGCTTACCAGGTGCCGAGCTTCCTTGCAGCCGCATTCTCCCACCGGCCTTTGGGTAAGCCCAAGGGTAAGGCGGTCCCTGGTGCTCGATTTGAGGTCAATTCCAATGGCGTAGCAACTGATCTTGAAGCCGACATGTCGCGAGCGGGCAAAAAGTTTACCCCCAAGGGTAAGCGGCAGGTAATCGCGAAAAATAGGAGCGTCAATGGGGGGAAAACGGTCTGCGATGACTGTCGGATAGAGACTGTTCCGGCGACTCAATCGCGCGGGGGTGTTCCTGTGAATCGTAAGGAAACTCGCGTTGATCATATTTGGCCGCAGAGTTTGGGTGGCCCAGGGTCTCTATGGAATGGCCGCGTTACCTGTTTTTCGTGTAACGAGTTTTGGCTCGATAGACCAAAAGGCCCGCTGGGATAACTGGGGAACTCCTGTAGTCAGCGCTGCCTCGAGGAGCGATAGGGCGACGATTTCGACTCGGCGTGAACAGAGTTCAATGGCGAGTTGATTGCTGGTGCTGGCTGCGGGGGCTGGAGTGGTGGGTGCGGGTGACGGTTGCTTGGGCCGACGTCACCCGCGTTACCTGTAGTTCGCCACCTTGGGTGCATAATGGTTGAGTGACGATGCCTGAGAACGAAGCGAATGATCGGGTCCGAGTTCTGTTCCCACTCGAACAGGACGATGGATGGCCACCTGTAGCCAGTGAGCGATTGTGGGCCATTCCGGTGGATGTCGATCTAGTTAGAATTGATAACGTGCCGTGGTTCGTGCGTGACCTCTCGCTAAATGACATCGTGAGGACGCGAACGGATCCTCGTGGAGCCTTGGAGGCGGTTCGGAAGATTTCCTGGTCGGGGAACTGTACAGTGCGGATTATTCCCTATGAGCCGGGAAGGTTTTCTGGAGACTCGCAGGCGATCATCGATATTTTCTCGCCACTGGGCGTTCAGGCTGAAGGGATTGAGCAATTTGGAATGATTGCTTTGAACGTACCGCCTTCTGCAGACATTTCCGGCGTTAAAGGGCTTCTAATTCGAGGCTCTGAAGCCGACTGGTGGGATTATGAGGAATCCTGCATTGGTAAGGCGTGGACGACCTCAAATCCGCGCTAGAAACTTTCATACGAAACTCCAGTAGCTCCGCCAAAATACCCCTTTTCGCGGAGCTACTGGAGTGTTTGACGGGGGTCTATCAGGAATTAGGCCCTGTCTCACTTTCGGTGGTGACGGAGCGTGCCGCTATCTGAGGAGGATGCGGTGGCGGAGCAGGGCGAAGCCTGCTCGTCCGTGCATCTGGCGCGCGATCCGCTTGGTTTTGGTGTTGACGCCCTCGGTAGGGCCGTTGCTGTACGGAAGCGTGAGCCCGGCGATCACTGCGTCGAGGTCCCGGTCCAGGCCCCGAGTGAAGGCATGCAGATGGGGCAGGTCGGCTGCTCGGACTTGAGCGATCCAGCGCGTGAGCGCGTTGGCGTTGTCGGTGTGCGGCGTGAGGAGCGGGGCGAAGTCCCTGATACCTGTGGTCAATTGGATCATCTCGGGGCAGGCGGCGGTGAGCTTGGCCAGGAGTTCGTGTTGCCCGGCCTTGAGGTTGTCAGGCCTGGTCAGCAGCATCCGGGCGAGCTGGCGCGGAGAGATATGCAGTGTCCTGCGGAGTCCGTGCCCGCACCACGATCCGCTCACCTTCGTCGACCACATCCTCGACGATTAGCGGGGACAGCCCCGAAAACACCGTCTGCACAAGCTCGTTGACATCCTTCACGAGGATGTCAACGCCTCATCACGACTCTCCGTCACCACCGAAAGTGAGACAGGGCCTGATTCATGACACTCCCACCGACAACGGCGGCGACGGCGGGTGGCTCCTTGGCTGGCTTCAGGGACCGGTTGACACTGTCCTGAACTACGGCAGTGCCATGGTCAGCACTCCCGATGTATGGATAGGCGCGGCTGAGACTGCCGGCGGCTTCGCCATGATGTTCGGAGGCGCTGCTGAAACCATCGGAGGCGGTCTAGCCTCGCGCTTTCGCGAGTGGGGTTGTTCGTGCCTTGATCAAATAAGCGGAGAGTGCTGCTGACCTGCAACGATGGGACATGTCTAGGGTCCTGTCAGCTGCAAGGAAAGAAGCACTCTCCAGGTGAGCAAGCGTAGCGGGTTGTACCCCCGTGTCCGTGTCGAGGGCGGCGGCCGCGGGGCAGTCTCGCAAGCCGGGTCGGTGCTGCTGGTCGAGACGGTCCGCAAGTCCGGCCTGGACACCGCGATATCGGCGGCGCTGACGCCGTGGCGCAAGCCGCGGGCCGTGCACGATCCGGGCAAGATCCTGCTGGATGTGGCCCTGGCCGTCGCGCTCGGCGGGGACTGCCTGACCGACGTCGGCATGCTGCGGGCCGAGCCAGGCGTGTTCGGCCCGGTGGCCTCCGATCCGACCATCTCCCGCCTCGTCGACGCTCTCGCCGCGTCCGGCCCCAAGGCCCTCGCGGCGATCCGGGCCGCGCGCTCGGAAGTACGCGGGCGTGTCTGGGACTTGGCGGGTGCAAGCAGTCCGGCCGCCGAGGGCCGGGTGATCATAGACATCGACGGTGTGCTCGTCCTTGCCCACTCCGAGAAGCAGGACGCCACCGCGACCTGGAAGAAAACCTATGGGCACCATCCCCTTGTCGCGTTCGTCGACCACGGCCAGGCCGGGTCCGGAGAGCCGGTGGCCGCCCTGCTGCGGCCCGGCAACGCAGGCAGCAACACCGCCGCCGACCACATCGAAACCGCTCAACTCGCTCTGGCTCAACTGCCGAAACACCTGCGGCGGGGTCGGCAGACACTGATCCGCACCGACTCCGGCGGCGGCACCCACTCCTTCCTCGACTGGCTCTCCCGCCAGGGCCGGTGGCTGTCGTATTCCGTCGGCATGACCATCACCGACACCATCCACCAGGCCGTGCTGAAGATCCCGAAGAAGGCGTGGACGCCGGCCTACGACGCCGACGGCACCGAACGGCCCGGCGCCTGGCTCGCCGAGATCACCGACATGCCCGACCTGAGCACCTGGCCCAAGGGCATGCGGCTGATCGTCCGCAAGGAACGCCCCCACCCCGGCGCCCAGTTGCGCTTCACCGACCTCGACGGACTGCGGCTGACCTGCTTCGCGACCAACACCAAAGGCGGCCAGCTCGCCGACCTCGAACTGCGCCACCGCAGACGGGCACGCTGCGAGGACCGCATCCGAAACGCCCGCGACACCGGCCTCCGCAACCTGCCCCTGCACGAGACCGCCCAGAACCGGATCTGGCTGGAGATCGTCTCCCTTGCACTCGACCTCCTCGCCTGGATGCCGATGCTCGCCCTGACCGGCAAGAACCGCCGCTGGGAACCCAAGAAGCTCCGCCTGCGCCTGTTCTCCGCCGCCGCCCAACTCGTGAACGCCGGACGCCGCAGCCGACTCCGCTTCACCGCCCGATGGCCCTGGACCGACGTCATCACCCACGCGATCGACAGACTCCACGCCCGCCCGAAACCCGGCTGACCAGCCACTTCGACCATCCCGACAACCCGCACCACCCCACCGGCGAAGTGGAACCCGGCGCCCACCCGACGCGGCAACCGGGCTGTCGGCCTGCCCACCCTCAGCCACCGAAGCGAAACGGTCCGCCGACTCCGTCGGCGGACCCTCATGCAAGATCGAGGCTAACCTCGCGCTTTCATGAAGCGGGCTGTCCGGCAGGTGGTCAGGAAAGCAGAAAGTGCCTCTGACCAGCAAGAATGAGGATTGTCGAGGTCCTTGTTCCTGCTGAAACCAGAGGCACTTCCCAGGTGAAACACTCTATCGGGTCCTATGCCCGTGTTCGCGTCCAGGGCGACGGCCGCCAGGTCGTCTCCCAGGCCGGGTCGGTCCTGCTCGTCGAAACGGTCCGCAAGACCGGTCTTGACCAGGCCATATCCCAGGCTCTGGATCCATGGCGGAAGCCGCGGGCCGTCCACGATCCCGGCAAGACTCTCCTGGACGTCGCCCTGGCGGTCGCGCTGGGTGGGGACTGCCTGGCGGACGTCGCGATGCTGCGGTGTGAGCCGGCCGTCTTCGGCCCGG